>NZ_WTLC01000119.1:0-757 GCF_011378875.1 Pseudoalteromonas sp. Z9A5 | reverse complement strand
GCATGGAATGATAATTCCGTTCAAGCTTTTCATACCTTGTAGCTATCCCTCTATATTGTTTGATCCGACCAAAGGCATTCTCAACTAAGTGCCTATATTTGTACATGCACCAGTCAATATCTTCATTACCCACTAAACTGTTATCCTTGCGTGGAATAACGGGTGTAGCGCTATTATCACGAATAAACTCTCTTAGTTTTTCACTATCGTAGCCTTTATCTGCGACAACCACATTACTCGTTGGGCAATTGTCTACAAGTGACTCTGCATGGACGATATCATGCGTATTTCCACAGGATAATTCATAATAAACAGGCAATCCTCCGCTATCTACTGCAAGATGAATTTTAGTCGAATTGCCACCTCGACTCTTACCGATTGATTCATTGCCAGCGGTTCTTGCACCGCAACTATGCTGGTGAGCCCTGACAATACTGCCATCAATAAAGATCCAATCCATATCAGCATAGTGGGATAACACACGAAATAATTCATTCAAAATATCTTTTTTGGACCATAAATTAAATCGTCTATAGATAGCACTCCACGAGCCGAAATAAGACGGTAAATCTCGCCAAGGAATACCGGTACGCATCTTATAGAGTATGCCTTCGAGCGTTTTTCTATGCTCAGGCTTATTATAAATTCGACCACTTAAGTGCATTACTTTTGATAAGACATTCCATGTCGCGTCTGTTAACATTAATCTTGGCATGAGGGTTCGGTGTAACGTTTTTTAGCGAATTCAATTATACCT
>NZ_WTLC01000118.1:0-765 GCF_011378875.1 Pseudoalteromonas sp. Z9A5 | reverse complement strand
CTAGTAGAAATGGAAGTTCGTGAACTTCTTTCAGAATACGATTTCCCAGGTGATGACTTACCTCTAATCGCTGGTTCTGCGCTTAAAGCGTTAGAAGGCGAGAAAGAGTGGGAAGATAAGATTATTGAGCTTGCAAACGCACTTGATACTTACATCCCAGAGCCAGAGCGTGACATCGATAAGCCTTTCATCATGCCTATCGAAGACGTTTTCTCAATCCAGGGTCGTGGTACTGTTGTAACTGGTCGTGTTGAAGCTGGTATCATCCGCATCAATGACGAAGTAGAAATTGTTGGTATCAATGATACAACTCGTTCTACTTGTACTGGTGTTGAAATGTTCCGTAAGCTTCTAGACGAAGGTCGTGCTGGCGAAAACATCGGCGCACTTCTACGTGGTACTAAACGTGAAGACGTTGAACGTGGTCAAGTACTAGCTAAGCCTGGTTCAATCAACCCACATACTACATTCACTTCAGAAGTATACGTACTTTCGAAAGATGAAGGTGGTCGTCATACTCCATTCTTCAAAGGTTACCGTCCACAGTTCTACTTCCGTACAACTGACGTAACTGGTGACGTACAGTTACCAGATGGCGTAGAAATGGTAATGCCTGGTGATAACATCAAGATGACAGTAACTCTAATCGCGCCAATCGCGATGGATGAAGGTCTTCGTTTTGCTATCCGTGAAGGTGGTCGTACTGTAGGTGCTGGTGTTGTAGCAACTATCGTAGCGTAATTATTAGCCTAGCTAATTTTTACC
>NZ_WTLC01000117.1:0-773 GCF_011378875.1 Pseudoalteromonas sp. Z9A5 | reverse complement strand
AACATTGCCTGATGGCAGTTACAGTGTGCAAGCGAGTATCACCGATGCCGCAGGCAACACCAGCACCGCTAACAGCAGTGGCATTATCGACACCGTGGCACCGGTGATCGCCGTAAATGAACTCGACCTTGGAAATGACGGCACGGCAGTGATCAGCGGTACTTCAACCGAGCCAGTAGGCAGTGTGGTGAGTATCCTCATTACCGACGTCAATGGCATTACGTATCCATTGTCAGCCGTGGTGGATAACACCGGAGTATTTCAGACAACCAGCCCAACATTGCCTGATGGCAGTTACAGTGTGCAAGCGAGCATTACCGATGCCGCAGGCAACACCAGCACCGCTAACAGCAGTGGCATTATCGACACCGTCGCGCCGGTGATCGCCGTAAATGAATTATCTCTTGGAAATGACGGCACGGCAGTGATCAGCGGTACTTCAACCGAGCCTGTGGGCAGTGTGGTGAGCATCCTCATTACCGACGTCAATGGCATTACGTATCCACTGTCAGCGGTGGTGGATAACAACGGAGTATTTCAGACAACCAGCCCAACATTGCCTGATGGCAGTTACAGTGTGCAAGCGAGCATCACCGATGCCGCAGGCAACACCAGCACCGCTAACAGCAGTGGCATTATCGACACCGTGGCACCGGTGATCGCCGTAAATGAATTATCCCTTGGAAATGACGGCACGGCAGTGATCAGCGGTACTTCAACCGAGCCAGTAGGCAGTGTGGTGAGTATCCTCATTACCGACGTCAATGGCATTA
>NZ_WTLC01000116.1:0-800 GCF_011378875.1 Pseudoalteromonas sp. Z9A5 | reverse complement strand
TTCACTAAAGACACACAAGCCAGTACAACGCTAGTGCTTGAAGACTCAGTAATAAATGCAGCAGAAGACGACGCGGTAAGCGTAAGTGGTAAAGTTGATGACGTAGAATCAACAAACAGCATTACCGTAACCTTTACAGATAAAGACGGTAAAAAAGTAACCGTTGATAATGTAACCATAAATGCCGATGGCACATGGGAAGTAAGTGACGAAGATATAAGCTCACTTGCAGATGGAGACGTAACAGTAAGTGTTAGCGTATTTGATAACGCCGGTAATGAAGCGGTAAATACCGCAACACTAACCAAAGACACCAACGCCAATGTAACCGTTGAAATACAAGATACAGCCGATAACGTTATTAACGGCAATGGCGAAAGCTCAGCTGTAACAATTACAGGCACAGCGGTTGGTGTAGAAGATGGTCGTACGGTAACAGTAACAGTAACCGATGGCACAACAACTAAAACCTTTACTGCAACAGTGACTGGTGAAGCGTATACAATTACAGATGAAGATTTATCAGCCTTTAACGATGGTGAAATTACAGCCACAGCCACAGTAAGCGACTTAGCTGGCAATACAGCAACCAGCCAAGATACCGCAATTATTGACCAAACAGCCGTTACCAGCATTATTGCAGCAACCGGTGGCGACAACGTTATTAATAGCGCAGAGCAATCAAGCGTGGTAGTAAACGGTGTAATAGAAGAAGCCGATACAAACCAAACCGCGACAGTCACCTTTACAGATAGCAATAACGACACAGTTGTAGTTACTGGCGTATCAATTAACGCAGC
>NZ_WTLC01000115.1:0-806 GCF_011378875.1 Pseudoalteromonas sp. Z9A5 | reverse complement strand
GGCGCAACACTCGATACAGGTGGTTGGTTAAACCTTACCTGACAGGGACTTGCACCCTGCAAGATGCATCAAGCTTAGCTTGACGCACCAACGCCTCGTTAAGAGGCAAAATATAGATTTCTCCAATCCAAACCTATTGAAATTTGCCTTAAAATATTAAAAATATCTTCATTTTCTATACATAGTTCAATGTACCCTGTAGTAGCAGATCTATATGGATTTAGTAATTTTGAAGTGCTTGGCTCACCAATAAAAGGGTTGGATGGTAATATCTCGCCAGAGACTCTAGCAGAAGTCCAGTCAGAATCAGATGGAGATTCTTCAGTGGAAAAATATAGTTCATCCAATTTTATACTACCTCTGCGAATATAATCATTAAACCCCCAATGAATAGCTGATGCGCCATTTACTAGCTGGATTAAGCCGCATATAGACGAGTATATTTGTTGAGCATCATCAACACCTTTAAAATGATTGGAGCGTAGATAAAATTGTTCAGCTTGGTGATCATCAGAGTCCTGAAAAATACTGAAATGTGGTGAGTTCATTCTGTCTAAATTATCCAGAATAATGCTATTTCCATTTAGAGTTGCTAACCAGTGCAATTTGAATCCTCAGAGCAATTTAACGCCTCACTAAGAGGCAAATAATAGTTGGCTAAAATAGACGACGAAGGAGTAAATAGCCAACTGTTATTTGTCCTTTTGAGTGACTTATAGTTCGACCAAGCCACTTAATTTAAAAGTAACTGACTATTATATTAAGTGGAATATGCTTCTGTTGGTTACGAATATTGAATGACAAAC
>NZ_WTLC01000114.1:0-815 GCF_011378875.1 Pseudoalteromonas sp. Z9A5 | reverse complement strand
CTGATGTATTTTTTACACGAGCAAGGCTTTAATATTATTTTAGCGAATCCTGGTAAAGCTAAAAAGTATGCAGACGCTTTAAACATAATTCATAAAACAGACAAGTCTGATGCAACGATGCTTGCCCATTACGGCTGTGCTAAGCACGCAGTCGTTAATTATTGGCAACCTGATGCATTAGAAATTAGAGAGCTTAAAGCCCTTATTCGTCGTTTAGATGCGCTTGAGAGTAACCGACAACGAGAAGCTAACCGATTAGAAGCAAGTGAATTCAGCAACGTTTCCGCGCGTGTTTGCCAATCGATAAAAGTGACAATCGCGTTTTTAGATGATGAAATTAAACAGCTTAAATCTGACATTGATAACCACATAGATAATGAACCTGATTTAAAAAGAAACAGGAAACTACTTGAGTCTATCCCTGGCATTGGGCCCGTATTATCGAGAGAGCTGACGTATTTATTTGCGGCTAAAAAATTTAATAAAGCCAAAGAAGCGGCGGCTTATTGTGGATTAATTCCACGGCATAATGAATCGGGTAAATTAAAAGGGCGAACATCAATCAGTAAACTCGGGCCAGCCAGAATTCGATGTAAACTTTATATGGCGGCCATTGTTGCAGGGCAATGGAATAAAACAATAAAACGACATAAGTTAACGTTAATAAATAATGGTAAAACACCGATGCAAGCTGTGTGTGCAAATATGCGAAAGCTAATTCATATATGTTTTGGTGTAATAAAAAACCAAGAAGCGTTTAAGCTCCAAGAAAGTTAAATACGACCTTGAAGCTTAAAATGAGAGATGGTATCTAC
>NZ_WTLC01000113.1:0-822 GCF_011378875.1 Pseudoalteromonas sp. Z9A5 | reverse complement strand
GGTTCAATTCCAAAGAAATTAAGGGCAATGCGAGAACGAGTGAAACGTTATATTCTTCCAGAAAAAAGAAAACGGCCCAAAAGTAGGACCGTTCGGATTTCAAAAACTCGGTACACCATTAAGTCAAAGCATGCTTAACTGAATGGTGTTAACTATAAAAGTGGCTTTAAATAGCACGGGTGCAAACTATACTTTTTTAAATAAAACGTCTGGGTTAACCATTGTTTTCATTTCAAGCACATTGCCATTTGGATCTTCAATAAAAAATGTTTCTTGTTCAAACTCATTACCAATAAAACGACGGTAAGGCTTATCAAGATATTCTATTCCCGCGCTTTCAATTCGTACTTTTAAATCGTTAAAGTCGGTTTCTGATAAATGAATACCAAAATGTGGCACAGATACAGCACCCATATCTACGTCGTGGCGTACTGTAGGTAGGCGCTCAACACTTTGATGCAATGTTAATTCGTTACCCCAAAAGTCAATATCAACCCAACGACCTTCTTCACTGTTACCCGTTTTACAACCAAGCACGTCACAATAAAACGCTTTAGTCACTTTTAAATCGCCGGCCGGAATAGCCAGATGCAAACAGTTCGACATAAATTACCCTTGGTTAACTCATTTAATATACTAAATTACGCTCATTATACATAAATTGTAATTTATAGAACATTAACAGCATTATAAATAAGCATATTTAATACCTAAATAATGTTTAAAAACTAGGGTCTGTTGATCTTTGCGGATTAAAACTTGTTCAAACTAGGGGCTATTTAATCGCGGCGCGAGATTTGTAACCTAGTGGGCTAAGTCAAA
>NZ_WTLC01000112.1:0-830 GCF_011378875.1 Pseudoalteromonas sp. Z9A5 | reverse complement strand
GCGGGCATCGGTGCGTTACTCATTAATGCTGATGGTAGTTTTACCTTCACCCCAGCGGCTGATTATAACGGTCCAGTACCAAGCGCAACTTACACGGTCAGCGATGCTAACGGTGGGATCGATACTGCGGTATTAAGTTTCAATAATATTACCCCTGTTAACGATGCGCCTGAAGCCGTTAATGATGGCCCAATTTCGGTAACAGAAGATACCCCAGCCACTGGTAATGTATTAACCAACGACACCGATGCAGATGGTGACGCGCTTAATGTGACACAGTTTGTTATCGATGGGGACACCACGGTTTATACCGCCGGAACAACAGCAACCATTGCGGGCGTCGGTGCGTTACTCATTAATGCTGATGGTAGTTTTACCTTTACCCCAGCGGCTGATTATAACGGTCCAGTACCAAGCGCAACTTACACCATTACTGATAATAATGGCGGCACTGATATCGCGGTATTGAGTTTCAATGATATTACCCCTGTTAACGATGCGCCTATTGCCGTTAATGATGGCCCAATTTCAGTAACAGAAGATACCCCAGCCACTGGTAATGTATTAACCAACGACACCGATGCAGATGGTGACGCGCTTAATGTGACACAGTTTGTTATTGCAGGGGACACCACGGTTTATACCGCTGGAACAACAGCAACCATTGCGGGCGTCGGTGCGTTACTCATTAATGCTGATGGTAGTTTTACCTTTACCCCTGCTACTAATTACACAGGCCCAGTGCCAAGTGCAACTTACACCATTACTGATAATAATGGCGCCACTGACACGGCAATACTTAGCTTTAGTAATATGGTACCTGCTAATGA
>NZ_WTLC01000111.1:0-848 GCF_011378875.1 Pseudoalteromonas sp. Z9A5 | reverse complement strand
CGAACGGTCCTACTTTTGGGCCGTTTTCTTTTTTCTGGAAGAATATAACGTTTCACTCGTTCTCGCATTGCCCTTAATTTCTTTGGAATTGAACCTGGCGAAGCGATGGCACACCAGAGTATTTCATCCTGTATATCCCGCAAAGCCATGACAAAACTAATTCTCAGCGGGGAGACTTTAGCCTCTTTGGCTATTCGACTTATCTCTACTCGAATTAAATTGTAGGCTAGCAATATACCCCATAGCTCTTGATTGACTCCATCCACAGTCTGACTACGCAAAAGAATACTATCCTCAAGCATCTGGTGTTTTATTTCTCCATAGCTATTTTCAATTTCCCAGCGCTCGAAATAGACATCAAGAATGGCCTGTGCACCAAAAACCTGTTTATCATCCAAAGAGCACAGCAGACCTTTTATTTTTCCAGGCCCCATTGGCTCAGGATAAAGAACCAGTCTGGCCTGCCAGCACTCAGGAAGCGAAGGGTCTTGTTTTCTGGCATGCGCAGATACACTCATCTCTACTTTGAAGTCATGCTCAGAGTAAGATTCAATGACGGTGTATTGCGTGTTGCTTTTAATCGGGACCATCCAGTGCGACTGTGGGTGTTGCTTACGCCAATTAATCAGTAGCTCAGCGCTGAGATAACATCGGTCAAAAATAGTTAGACTGTTATTACTTACATGACTAAATAACTGCTTTGCGTAGTTCACCTCACCTTGATAACTGGGCCCGAAGGCAACGTGGTGTATCAACCGGCTACGCAAGGAGCTTAAGGCGCATAGGCGTACAATAGGATATTCTGTATGACGGTTTTTACTGTGCTTAATATAGTGAAAGTGCTCAGC
>NZ_WTLC01000110.1:0-879 GCF_011378875.1 Pseudoalteromonas sp. Z9A5 | reverse complement strand
TATCATTCCATGCTCGCTTTAGCATTTACTATGATGTGGCTACCAATGTGGGCTGATTAATATATATACTACAAAGATCAACAGCCCCTAGTTGATAATTACCCAATTCGTTGTCCGATATTATTGGGAGCAACGAATTAACCATAAATAATTTATCATTGTCTTCGTCAAGCTCGAAACCTTCGTAAGTACCAACAACACTTTTTGATAAGGATTTGTTATTTTTATCGGTCAACTGCCAGTCAGCGTGCCAATACCTTAAATTGGCGTCTTTCAATTCGTTAAGGGGAAAGCAATTTTTAAACCAATCAACATTGCCAATAAAATAGCAAACAATGGTAAGGTCAAAATCGGGAAAATAAACTTCAGCTTCACCCTCATTTTCGCAACTACATGGACTAATGCTTTTGACGACTACTCGATACTTCATATTGAATACTAACGCTCCAATAAGGGGCTAAAAATTGTTTGCTAAAATGTTGAGGAACGAAACAGCAAACTGTTTTTAGTCCTGCTTAATTGGCTTGTATGGTGAATTTATACTTGTACCATATAGAAACAGTTTTCCAGTGGAATTTCTTCCGGATAATCAGCCATAGAAAAACCAAGTTTTGTATAAGCTTGAATTGCACTTTTATTATGCCCTAATACAAACAGTGAGCATGAATCAGTTTTTAACTCTGTTTTACCCAGAACACCCAACTTTTGTATTAAGTGGGAAGCGATACCTTGCCCGCGAAAATTAGGGTTAACAATTAATCGACCAAGATGACACTTATCAAGTCTTCATAGGTTAGACATTAAGAGATAATTGGATTCAGGCCGCATTTTAATCGTCCTTTTTCTTTATCTCTTTTTGGGTTCGCTCTTCGTGCATAT
>NZ_WTLC01000011.1:0-107329 GCF_011378875.1 Pseudoalteromonas sp. Z9A5 | reverse complement strand
AGTAGGACATTACCAGGCTTCAAATTGTAGAAAGCCCGAATCTAACGATTCGGGCTTTTTTACGTCTGCAGAAAAGTGAAATCTGGGGGAATAATAAACAACTCGCACCATTTAACCATCAAATCTTCACATCAAACATCTTTATTAAATGCATTAGAAATACCTAGTTATAAATATTAGAGAACTTAAGTTATTAAATTTTATTTTTATACCCTCGTAAGTTAATAGTAATTAAATGCGCGATTATTACTCATTAAATATTATCTTATAAAACGTATATTTTGTTACAAAATGTAATTCATTGACTATAATAGTTACATCAAATTGATAACTTTGTTTCATACATTTACGTTTTAAGTTTCTATTTAATAAATAATGCCAATAGGGCAATAAAATAATCAAATTTCAAGCAAGCTGTTCAATTAACCTTATTAGTATTGATCTTAACAAAGGATCCATTTTTTCTGATGCGACATAAAATACTTTATCTTTTATTTATTTCAATTATGTTTAGCCATTCAAGCGCCTTTTCCAATGATTTTGAGTTTTCTGGTTACGCTAGGGTTATAGGTGGGTACTTAGATGAGAAAGATGTTGAATATAAAGGATACGAGGACAGTATTAAGTTCTCCCCCTCTAGTTTAATTGGTCTACAAGGTGAGTATCAATTTAATAATAACTGGTCTGCAACAGCTCAAGTTTTACTAAGAAGCGATAACACAACCGCGTCTGATAACTCAGGGTTGGAGTGGTTATATTTAACATATACACCTACAGATAATATTCAAATTAAATTAGGCAAATTGCGTACTCCTTTTTTTACTCTAAGCGATTTTTCAGATGTTGGCTTTGCATATCCGTGGATTAATCCCCCTCAACAAGTTTACGATACTTATCTTTTTAAAACCTTTAACGGTATAGATGCAGTTTATAAATTTGGAGCAGAGAGTTTTGATGTCACATTAGAGGGGTATTATGGCGAAGAGTCGGGAGAGATTGGTATCGGTACATTAAAAACGGGTTTTGAAGTTGATAACCTTTTGGGCTTTATTGGTAAAATTAACATCGAAAATTTAGAGTTTAGGGTTTCTCGCTATAACGGCAATATTAAACTTGATATTGAAGAAATAAAGCAGTTAGAAAACGTTTTGAATGGCCTCAATTTTACAAGAAGCGCTAACTCTGTTCAAACGCAAGGTAGAGCGCATGCAGAGCAGTTTGGTATAGTTTATGATAATTTAGATTATTTTTTTAGAGGTGAATGGGTTCGTATAAAAACAGATCTAGGAATAGTACCTATTATTCAGAGCTATTATTTAACCGCCGGTGTTAACTATGCTCCTTTTACTTATCATTTAACGTTTGCTGATAGTGACGTTGATATTCGCTCACCTGAAAATGAAATTCCACTAGGTATTGATGCTGATTTAGATAGATTAGCTTATGGATACAATAGTATTTTTGAAGACTCGACACCAGATTCCCTCAAAACATGGACTATTGGTGTGCGTTGGGATGTGTTACCAAACCTTGCATTAAAAGCTGAGTTTTCGGCACTTGAAGGTAATAATGTAAAAGACTCTTTTTTTGTAACTCCCGAAAATTCTAATTTTGATAAAAAAGCTAACTTGTATCTTATCGGTTTGGATTGGGTGTTTTAATTATGTGCTTTAAATTAACTCATATTATTAAAAAAATGGTAATACACCTTTTATTTATTGCGACGTTTATCGTTTTTACACCTCCTGTCTATGCGCAGAATGAAAAAATCTTAGATATTGTGATTGTTGTTAATACGCTAGATAAAAACTTATCTTTAAGTAAACAACAAATCCGTCATATTTATATGGGAGGCGCTATCAGTAGACAATTTAAAGCTGTTAACTTACCCGCTGGTAATCCTCTTAGGGTTAATTTTAATACCCGGATGGTGGGTCTTACAGAGTCTAGAATACAGGCGTATTGGGCACAAATGCGCTTTACTGGCCGAAGTAAACCTCCGATTGAATTTGAATCTGCAAAAGAGATAATAGAGTATCTCCTAAAAGAGGAAGATTCCGTTGCCTATCTACCTGTGGATACAGCTATACCTGATGGACTAACTATTATCTCATTTAATTAAAAGGTAAGTTACGTTATGTGTATCGCTCGTAAGCTTTGTGTTTTTATTTATTATGACCATGTGGGTTTTGTATCGCTTTTAGTTAGCTCTTTAAATCGTGTTTTTGCCTTTATAATTGCTTGCGGTAACTGGGATATACACACTGGCTTAGCAAAGTAATATCCCTGTATTTCATGGCTACCATGTGATATTAAATAATTAGCTTGGTCTGCGGTCTCAATTCCTTCACTACACACTCTTAAATCAAGACGCTGACCTAAATCAAGTATTGCTTGTAGTACAGCGGCATCTTTTCCTGAGCTTGCGTATTGATTAACAAACATTCGGTCAATTTTTAAGGTGTCAATTTCAATTTTAGTAAGGTAGCTTAAAGAAGAATAACCAGTACCAAAATCATCCAATGCAATTGATCCCCCCATCTGTTTTATCTGATTAAAGAATTCGTTAGCGCTTTCAAAGTTTTCCAAATAGCTAGATTCAGTTATTTCAAATTGAATATTTGCTATATTGATCTCGTGACTAAGTAGTTTACTTTTTACTACATGTATAAAATTATGATCTTTTAGATCGTGGCTAGAGAGATTCATTGAAACTAAAATATCATCGCTTATGAGTTTTTTTAGTATTTGCATGTCTTTAAAAACTTGTGTGATAACCCACTGGGTAATTGCTTTTATTTTTCCCGCTTGTTCAGCTATAGGTATAAATTCACCTGGAGAAACAAATCCTAGTTCTTCACTTTGCCATCTTATTAAAGCTTCCAGACCTTTTGCTTCACCTTTGTTTGATATTTTTAATTGGTAAAAAACCTTAAATTCATTTTGTGTTATTGCATTATTTATCTGGTTAGCAACTTGTGCTTTACGCTTATTATCTTCAAGCATTTTATAATGAAAAACAGTATATGAGCCTTTACCTTTATCCTTTGATGCGTACATCGCAATATCAGCATTACTGATAAATGTATTAATATTAAACTCGGCCTCTCTAGCGCTGGCAATACCAATGCTAATACCTGTAGGTATATCCCATCCGTTTATAGTAAATGGCTCCTTTATACCTTCAATTACATTTTCTGCAATATTGATAACAACAGAGTGTTCACCAATATTGGGTAACATAATTAAGAATTCGTCTCCTCCTAATCGTGCAATTATGTCGTTTTCTCGTAAATAGCTTTTTACTTTGTGAGAAACGGCTTGAAGCAGCTTGTCTCCGGTTTCATGACCAAGAGTATCGTTAACACCTTTAAAGCTATCGACGTCAAAAAACATAATAGCAATGTCTTGACCATTATTTTTACTATGGGTCAACTCGAGCTTGAGTAGCTCCATAAAATACATACGATTAGGGAGACCTGTTAATATATCGTAGTTAGCTAGTCGCTCCATTGAGTGTGTTTGCTCTAAAAGTTGTGCTGTGTGCTTATGATTAGTTTGAATTTGAGAGTCGATTGTTTGTAGTAATGTATTAATATCATTACCTAACTGAGATACTTCATCATTACTAGATACTCGATATTGAAGCTTGTAGTTTGTTGTTTTTTCAACTTTTTGTGTGAAATATGAAAGCTGTAATAGTGGATTCAACAAATGTTGGTATATCCAGAATGAAATAATAATTGTTAGCACAATAATTAAAACAACAAAGGGGACCGCGCTATAAAATAGGCTTAGTTTGCTTTCATCTAACGGTTTTTTAAAATCTTGTACTATTAGCAAGTACCCGATAGGAAATTGTTCTTCTCCAATTGCTTTTAAAGCAACAAGTCCTTCGTTAGTTGAGGTCACACCGAAAGGTAACTCTTTTACTTTTACATCAATGAGCTCAGGTTTGAAATTTTCAAGAGTTAAGTAGTTAGGGTGTACATAAGGTTGAATTAATTCCCAATTTGCATCAAACACATTCACAAATTTAATGTATTCATATCGCTCAAAACTTAAAAGTTCGGTAGTAATAGAGAATAAATCAACTTGATCAGACATTATTCTTAACAAGTTATCCGAAATGTTAGAAGACATAGCATCAAGATTTTGCTGAACAGATTGACGATATAAATTTTCGTGTTCATTAATAGCCAGAAAAAAAACTAAATTGGCACTCAGTATAATTAAAACCGTTGTTATTATAATAAATTTATATCGAATACTATGAAGCATAAAACTTAACCCTTAACCAAAATCTAATTTTAGTTATTATTTACGTAATTCAAAAATTCTTTAATTACAAAATAATTACTCATTTCACGCTTGCAGCATAAAAGTACAATACAAAGATTACTTTTAAATTTATATAGTAAATATAGCTGCTTATTTGATTTAGGTTGATTTACTTTGTTGTAATTTCATTCTTGGTTTAATAAGTGACCTGTGTAAAACTACGGTAGTTAATTTTGTAAATCAGGTGACATGAATGTCGAATATAAAAGCTTGGAAACTTATAAGCCTGTTTTGTTTGTTCGCAGTGCTTATGGGTTGCCAATCTAAAGAAGAGCAACTGCAGCAAACAATTCAAGAGTCTATTAAAAAAGCAGATACTGAGCTGTCAGAGCTTGGTGCCGCCCTTGAAAATGGAAGTGTACGTAATGCGGTATTACTAAGAGAATACGGTGAGCTTCTTAAAAAACAACAACCACAGCTCACAAAAGTTGTGGATGTACTTACCCTTGATGCCACGCGTCAAGGTGCACTTTATAGTGGCTTAACACAGCGACTTAAAGATATTAAAGGAACTTACTTAATTCCTCCTTACGAAGATACGCTACATAGTATTGATTTATTACGTGAAGCGACTAAACCAACGTTGTTTTCAGATGCGTTAACCGATCCTATTAATATGTTAGCTGATATGTCGAAGGGCTCTTTAGCCAGAGTTGGCGCTATTAGCCAACAAGCAGAAGGCGCTGGTGTTGGTAATCAAATGGTAGGTAACCCTAACTACGGTAATTGGCAAACAAATAGTAGCGGTATTAGCTTTTGGCAATGGTACGGTATGTACCGTATTTTAGGTGATGTATTTGACCGTGTTGAATATGGAAGCTGGAGTAAGCGTCGAAAGTATAGTTACTACAATGACTACGGACGTTCGCGTTATTCAAGCCCTAAACAAATTAAAACTCAAAGTGCGTTAGAAACACGCACACGCCAAACATACCAACGCCAAGGCAAGCAGTTCACAAGCCCTTACGCGAGTAAAAAAACAGGTGCTACAGGCTTAAGCCGTAGTAGCTACACACCGCCTAAAACCAGCAGTTACTCCCGTTCTAGTAGTTACAGTAATAACTCTGGTTCGGTACGTAATAGCAGTAGCAGAACCTCTCGTGGCGTGAGCCGTGGTAAGTAAAAGAATAAAGTTGGAGTTAGAATAATATGTACGAATTTAATGGAATAACTATGTGGTCACTGCAAGCGCTGGCGATTGATTTTGCAATTATAGTGTTGTTATTTGTGAGCCTTAAATATATTAAAGGTTGGGTTTCAAATTTACATGCAAATGACGAGATAACAGAGCGTGATAACTTTGCTTTTGGTATTAGCTTTGCAGCGGGCTTAGCTGCGCTTGCGATTGTACTAACAGGTGTTAGCAGTGGTGCTTTTGCTGTATCTCTTCAGCAAGAAGCCTTGCAAATGTTAGGCTATGGAGCATTAGCTATTGTGCTTATTAAGCTTGGTCACTTTTTTCAAGATAAAGTGGCGCTTCGTAAAGTAAGCTTACATGATGAAATTGTTAAAGGTAATGTTACAGCCGCTATTATTGATTTTGGTCATGTAGTGAGTGTTGCAATAGTTATTCGTTCAGCTCTTTTATGGGTTGCTACAGATGGTTGGCATGGTTTACCGATTGTAATTGCAGCCTTTATTATTGGCAGTGTTGTATTGTTGCTTGTTAGCCAATATAGAGTGCAGTTATTTAAACGCACAAATAAAAATGGCGACTGCCTACAGCAAGCAATTGTTGATGGGAATTTAGCGGTAGGTATACGTTATGCCGGATTTTTAGTTGGTAGCGCATTAGCCATTACTGCTGCGACAGGTATTGCTCCTTATGCTGCTGATAATATAAATACAAGTTTACTCTACTGGGCTATTAGCGCTGTTGTGAGTTTAGTGACATTTATTATTTTGCACTTAGTAACTATTAAAGTAATTTTATCTGGTTGCGATATTTCAGATGAAGTTAATCGTCAAAAAAATGTAGGTGTGGCGACTATTTCTGCAGCAGTATCATTTGCTGTGGGTATCACTATGGCAACCTTACTAGGCGCATAATCAGTGTCATCAACTAATACTCCCCCAAGTAAGTCTCGCTTACTTGGGCACGATATATTACTTATTACTGTTATGGCTGTACTTGCTGGGTGCGGTCTTATTTATGAATACCTACTTTCTCATTATGCAGGGCGCGTACTTGGCTCAGTAGAGAGTGCTATATACGCCATGATTGGTACTATGATTGTAGCAATGGGGCTCGGCGCTTTTTTAGCTCGATGGTTTAAAGATGCATTTACTGCTTTTGCCTGGCTAGAAAGTATTATTGCTTTGGTTGGTATGGGCTGTATTTTAGCGATAGCCAGTGTAATAGCGGTTAGTTATTCTCTTCCTCATTTATTTTCAAGTATTTTTAACTTACCCCCAGACGTTATTCTCAATGGTTACGTATTTCAAAAGCTACAAGAGTGGTCACGTTTTCTCCCTTATGTTTTTGGTTTAATACTGGGTTTATTTATTGGTATGGAAATACCGCTAATAGCACGTATTCGTCAGCACGTTTATGGACGATTTTTAGAAAACAACGCAGGTACTATTTATGGTGCTGATTATATTGGTGCCGGCATTGGCGCTGCCATTTGGGTAAGTATCATGCTCTCAATGCCTATAATGCAAGCTGCGGCGTGGACGGCATTATTTAATATACTTGCTGGGCTCGCGTTTTTATGGCGCTACCACACCCATGTGCGCTTTGCGAAGGCACTTTTAGTTTGCCATATAGTGTTGCTGGTGTTATTTGGGTTTATTTTGGTGTTTGGTAGTAGCTGGATGAATAATTTAAGTAACGTTTTATACAAAGATAAAGTTATTTACTCGCAAGCAACTAAATACCAACACGTTGTTTTAACCGAAAGGCTAAGTAAAAACCAAGCTCAGCCAATCACCGACTTATATTTAAATGGTCGTTTGCAGTTTTCAAGTATTGATGAGCAAATATACCACTCTATGTTGGTTTATCCTGCAATGCTTGCTTCTAATCGTCACGACCGCGTATTAATCATTGGTGGTGGTGACGGGCTGGCACTAAGAGATGTTTTAAAGTGGTCTGTAAATGAAGTGACTCTTATTGATCTTGATGGACAATTACTTAATTTATTTGGTCATAAAGATGGTGACTTTACTCCACCAAGCGACATTAATAAGCGCTTACTTACTCTTAATAACGAGTCGATGAAAGACCCACGTGCAAATATAATAGTGGGTGATGCATTTTTAGAAGTTGAAAAACTGCTCGATCAAAGTAAGCAATTTGACACTATTTTAATTGATTTACCGGATCCTAATCATCCTGATCTAAATAAAATGTACAGTGACTATTTTTATAACCACGTACGTCAGTTATTAGCACCTGATGGGGTAATGGCGGTGCAATCAACCTCGCCTTATCATGCTAAAAAAGCGTTTTTGAGTATTGCTAAAACGGTTAAAGCTGCTGGGTTTGAATATGTTGAGCAGTATCAGCAAAACATACCTTCTTTTGGGCAATGGGGCTGGACTATAGCAACTAAAATGGGACAGTCGGCTAGTGGCCGGATTAATGACGTAACAGTTATGCCTGTTCCATCAAGGTGGATTAGTAAAAAATATTTATTAGCGAGTTTTGCATTTCCAAATAATTATTTTGAACAAGTTAAAGATATTGAAGTCAATAGGTTAGGTTCTGGTCAGCTATATGATTATTACCGAACTGCATGGGAAATAGAAAGCGAATTGTATAAAAACTAACAAAACACGGTTGACATAATATGTCGACCGTGAGAATCTTAACTCAGACATAATATGTCAAACGACAAAAGGCAGAGACATGGAATTAAATGAACTTTCAATAAAATTAGCCTCTTTTGAAACTGAAGGTGCTAACTTTGAGTCTTTCTTGATTGCCAATCCTGGCGAGCAAGATGTTTTACAAGTTATTGTTGATGGAAATGATGAACTTCCAATTTTTGTTACGCGAACACAAGAGCAATTGTTATGTATTAGCTACTTGTTTGATGAAGATGAAGTTAAAAGCGAACTATGCAATGAGTTAAACGAAACACTACTTCGTTTAAACGTGCCAATTCCACTGAGTGCATTTGCAAAAATCGATAATAAATATGCGATTTTTGGTGCTCTGTCGGTAAATTCATCATTAGATGACATTACCCACGAACTAGTAACATTAGCCGATAACGCTATAGATGCACTAGAAGCCGTGACCTTGTATTTAAACGATTAGTATACTAATCCAGGTAAGTTTTTGGAGTTAAGATTATGAGTATTTTAAAAAAATTATTTACAGCAATACGTGGTGGCGCTCGTGAAGCCGGCGAAGCAATTGTAGATGCTAACGGTATCCGTATTTTTGAGCAAGAAATTGCAGATGCACAAAATGCATTACACCGTGCAAAGAAAAGCCTTACAGAAGTAATGGCGAAAGAAATGCAAACTAAGCGTAAAATTAGCGCTGTAGAGGCATCTATTGCAGAGCATGAAGCATATGCAGGTCAAGCGCTTGAAAAAGGTAACGAAGCGTTAGCACTAGAAATTGCAGAAAAAATTGGTGATTTTGAAACTGAAAAAGCAGAGAACGAACAAGTGCTATCTGGTTTTAGTAACCATATTGTAGCGCTTAAGCAGCAAGTTAAAGATGCTGAAAAGTCGATTAAAGAAAACCAACGTCAACTTACAATGGTTAAAACGACTGAAAGCGTACAGCAAGCAACTATGGCAGTTAACAGCACGCTTAATACAAACAGCTCGTCTATGACGTCTGCTCGTCAATCACTTGAGCGTATTAAACAGCGCCAACAAGATCGTCAAGATCAACTAGGTGCAGCAAAGCAGCTTGAATCAGATGTTAATGGCGATGATTTAAAAGCAAAAATGGCAGAAGCAGGCATTGGCGATACAAGCCCAAAAAGTGCCGATATTTTAGCTCGCATTAAAGCAAAGCAAAATAGCTAATACTTACGTCCATATTTTAAAAAGGTAACCGAGCTTATGCTTTGTTACCTTTTTTGCTTAAAGGCAGTTTTCTATGTTTAATTTTTTCAAATCTAAAAAAGCACCAGAGCGCCAGCTTAACCATGTAAGTGAGCTTAAACAAGGTGACATGTTTACCGTTATTGATTCGTTTGCTTATCCTGCGTGGTTAAAGGGCGAAACGTTACGAGTTACTGATATTCAAACCTATCAATATCAGCATAGTAGTGATACTGAGTTTGTGCTTGAGACAAACAGCGGACAAGTTGTATTTTTACAAATAGAACAAGATGACGGCGAAGCATGGGCTAATTTTTCTATTAAAATTCAGCGTAATGAAGTTGAAGAAATTTTTGGTCTTGATGAGTTTGCACGTATTTTTGATGAAGAGTCATTAACACATATAACAGTGCAAAATACGCCAGAGCGCTTTACGCAGTTTTTAGCTAAAAGCTATAAACAAAGCGAATCACCTTACGTATGTTACTTCCATAATAAAGATTACCGCAGCCAAACTTTACCTCGTTATGAGCAAGAAGGTGGAGAGCCATGCGAAATGATTTGCTTAGTATCAGATGATGAAGGCTATGGTTTGAATATTGAAATTTGGGACGGTGGTGAAACTGAAGTATCACTAACATTAACACGCCCAATTACTGACATAGTGGATTTGTTTCCTGGAGATGCTAAGTGAGTGATGCTAAAGAAAAGTGGTTGCGCCAAGAGCAAGCCGTACGCGCTACACAAATGGCATTCGATTTAAGCAGTGAAGTTCAAAAGCTGATAAAAAAGCAAGCTATCGATCAAGAACTCACGCCATCGGATATGATCCGAAAAATACTCGACTTAGATGTAAAATCAAAAAAAACACGTCAACGCCTATCGTTTAACCTAAACGATGATGAAATAGCGCAACTAGCTAGTCGTTTTGACGTCCCCAGTGATGATAAGCGTGCTGTAAAGCAGCAAGTTGCTGAACTTTTAATTGCTCATACCAAACAAGCTAAGTAGCTTAAATTAGATCAATATGAATATAATTTTAATTGCTTATTTATTTATTTTTGCTTTGTTTGGTACGGCGGCGAGTTATTTTTTACGTTTTATTTATACGTATTGGGTGCTCAATAAAATGCAAATGAAATACATCATTAAAGCTGGGATTTGCGTGGTGATGGTGGTTGTTATTTCAGCGTTAATTCCTTACTTAGGCTAACGCTGAAATAATCTTTTTAGCACTTTATTTTATATCAAACGATTGGCATTGCTGTTTAATACATAGCGACTGTACTTCTAATACAGGTAAACAATCAGTTAACCCTTGTGCTTTATTTTGAATTTCTTCTTGTTTTGTTATTTGCTGTGCAATTTGATCTGCTTTTTCTTGTGAGGTGTTGAGTGTTGAATAAACTGCGTATCTACTTGGTCCGCCGCATGCTCGTGCGCCAACTTCAAGCACCTTACATTGAAAACTAGCAGTACAGCTATTATTACTCTCAATGTTGCTAAGATCATAGTTCAAGTCAGACAAGTTTTTACTTTGTTCATTACCTGACATTGTAGTACTAGCACAGCCACTGAGTAATAAAATACAGGTAGCAACACTGGCAATTGATAGCTTAATTGCAGATGGCAAACAACTCATAATGTAATCCTTAAAATGCACTTACCGCTGAACTTTCAAGTTTAACACATTTATTTTCAACACACTGCGTGCTTGGTGCAGTTAAATGCTGACACGTGCTCATCATCCCTTTTTGTTCATTATAATTACTTTCAAGCATAGTAATCTTTTTACTAAGGGCTGAAACTTCTTTTTCGGTTGTTGTTTTAGTCGAATATACAATATAACTGCTAGGTCCGCCACATGCGCGACTACCCACAGGGCTTACTTTGCATTGTGTATTTGTATCGCATTGCGTATCGGTAATAAGGGTGTTTAATTCGCTTTTAGTTGTTTTTATATCGTTAAGAGAAACATTTTTTAAGTTTGTTTTTTCTAGTTTTTCGATTTCAGTACGTGACGGTATATTTTTATTTTCTAGTTGTTTTTCTGGTGCTGGCTTTGGCGTTACTTTTACAGGACTTGCAGGTGCTTCTTCTGTTTCGGTGGGCGTTGTATCCAAACATGCAGTTAAACATAGAGGTAAAAGAATAGCTAAAAATGGGGTACGCATAACAAACCTTGATAGTGATGAAATATTCATCACTATCATACACGGTGCATTTTTTACGGCAATAAAAACTATATTATCAAGTAATTAAAGCCATTATTAAATGCTTACAACCCACCTTGAGTTAACTTGGTAGGGTTTAGTAGTTTTTCAAGTTCATTACGTGATAAGTCGGTTTCTTGCTCCGCAACATCAATAATAGGACGTGCTTCTTTATAGGCTTGCTTTGCTATTTTTGCCGCTTTTTCATAACCGATCACCGGATTAAGTGCGGTAACTAAAATTGGATTTTTAGCGAGCGCCTTATCAATATTTGGCTGGTTTACTTTAAAGCTGGCAATAGCTTTATCGCCTAACGCTTGTGCACTATTGGCAAGTAATTCTATGCTTTGTAAAATATTATAAGCAATGACTGGCAGCATTACGTTTAGCTCAAAATTCCCAGCCTGTCCGGCTACGGTAATAGTGGCGTCGTTACCAATAACTTGAGCGCTTACCATGGCAGCCGCTTCTGGTATTACGGGATTTACCTTACCAGGCATAATAGATGAGCCTGGTTGCAATGCTTCAAGCTCTATTTCACCTAAGCCTGCAAGTGGTCCTGAGTTCATCCAACGTAAATCGTTCGCTATTTTCATTTGTGCTACAGCAAGTACTTTTAATTGCCCAGAAAGTGCAACAATAGCGTCTTGTGAGCCTATGTTATAAAAAAAGTTACTACTAGGCGTAAATCTAATACCTACATTAGCGCTAAGGTTTTCTGTAAACTTTGCTGCAAATTTAGGATCGGCATTAATACCAGTGCCAACGGCTGTGCCACCTTGTGCAAGTTCGCAAACACGCTCTAAACTATGTCGAATTCCCGCTGCTGCATGATTAACTTGTGATTGCCATGCGCTTAGAGTTTGATCAAACGTTACAGGCATTGCATCCATTAAATGAGTTCGACCAGTTTTAACAATATGGCCTACTTCAGCTTTTTTCAGCTCTAAGCTTTGCGATAAATTTTCTAGTGAAGGAAGTAGCTCATATACCACGTTTATCGCACTACTTAATGCAATTGCGGTAGGTACTACATCATTAGAGCTTTGCCCCATGTTTACATCATCATTAGGGTGAATGCTTTCACTGCCTATACGACTAGCAAGCGTTGCAATAACTTCATTGGCATTCATATTTGAGCTTGTGCCCGAACCGGTTTGAAAAATATCAACGGGAAAATGCTCAACATGCTCGCCATCAATAATTGTTTGGCAAGCTTGTTCAATTGCATCGGCTTTAGTTTTACTTAAATGCCCAAGCTCACAGTTACTTTGTGCAGCGGCTTGTTTTATATAAGCAAGTGCAGTTATAAATTGCTTTGGCATAGAAAGACCACTAATTGCAAAGTTATTAACCGCACGCTGTGTTTGTGCCTGATAGAGTGCATCTGCAGGTACTTGTAGTTCGCCCATGCTGTCTGATTCTGTTCTAAATTGGCTCATAAGTGTGCTCCTTAAAAAGGGTTGAATTCGTGACTAAGAATACGAGCTTCGCGCTCAAGTATTAAAAATTGTGCAATATTGTTATGAACTTTATAAAAACGTTTTAATGCCATGAGTGGTTTATATAGCTGGTCTAAGCATTGTTTACGAATAGCATTATGTATAAGAGGGTCGCACATTTTATTCATAATTTCATGGTGTGTGCGTCTAAGATAAAACTCTTGAAGCAAAGGGTTATTTTGTCGCTCAAAATTTTTGGCTACGTTAAGTGCGGTTTCTATGTAATCGGCAACCAGCATTGGAGCGTGTAAGCCGGGTCTTAAGCAATGGCAAGATAGTTCTTGATGGTAACGATGCAGTGCATGATCTGAGGACATAAAAAAACCGACTCAAGTTAACGATAATAGTTATCATTACATTTAATCGGTTTCAGTGTAAACAGTTATTATAAAAATTATTTGCGGTATTAATTTGAATTTTAATTATAGCCAAGAATAAATATCTGGTCTGTTTCATGTTTAGTCATCGCCTTTTGATTATGTTTAGGGTGCGAAAGTAAATCAATTACTGTAGCTCTCATATCAACGGCGTAACTATGATCGTCGGTGGTTTTTTCTGTTATGGCAACGGCTGCATCTACAGCGGTATAAGGGGGTATATGCATAATTTTATCCTCTGGCTCTTTAATATAAGTTAAACCCTTTATTGGGCTAGTTATGTAAAAGCATATTACATACCAACCATAATGAACTTATTTAACTTCATGATAGTTAGGATGTTTAATAATTATCTATTTTTTCAACACGACAAAATAAGTTAAATTTGCTTTACTGTTGTGCATTAATCCACAATTTTGGTGCACCGTAATGACAAAGCCATTTTCACAAGCCTGTGAAAACAATAAAACCCCTATTTTAGAGCAATTAAAAGACGTTTTAAAAAGCACTAAAACAGTACTCGAAGTAGGTTCAGGAACCGGTCAGCACAGTGTGTTTTTTGCAAAGCAATTACCGCATTTACAATGGTATACAAGTGATCGAGCTGTAAATCACGAAGGCATTAATTTATGGCATAGCGAGGTTAATTTAACTAATTTACATGCACCACTTGAGCTTGATTTAAATAATGAGTGGCCAATAGATAAAGTTGACGCTATTTATACTGCAAACACATTTCATATAGTTAGTTGGCAATTAGTTGAACGTTTTTTTGACGGCGTTAAGCGCCATTTAAATAGTGAAGGTAAACTTTGTATTTATGGACCATTTAAATACCAAAGTAAATTTACTAGCTCGAGTAATGATGACTTCAATACGTTTTTAACAGATCGAGATCCGTTAAGTGGAATAAGAGATTTTGAAGCAGTTGAACAATTAGCAAAGCAAGCAGGGCTTACGCTTATTAGCGATACAGCCATGCCTGCAAACAATCAGTTACTCGTTTTTAAACGGCAGTAATGAAGTACATTGCGCTTTATATATATCAATATGATGGCGTTCACGTTTTAAATAGTCACTTATTGCATTACTAAAGTCGCTATCAACAATATGGTGAGCTGAGTAGGTAAGTACGGGTTCAAATCCGCGCGCTATTTTATGCTCACCCTGTGCCCCAGAATGAAAGCAGCTGAGCTTGTGTTTTATAGCAAACTCAATACCTTGGTAATAGCACAATTCAAAGTGAAGCGAATCTACTTCTTCGCTTGCTCCCCAGTAACGTCCGTAAAGCGTATTTTCGCCTACTAAACTAAGTGTTGCAGCAATCACGTTGTCGTCTTTTTTTGCTAACATAATAACGAGGTTATTCGCCATTAATGCATGTAAAAGCGTAAAAAACTCCATGTTTAAATAGCCTAAATGACCAGAGCGCTTTAAATAGGTGCGCTGATAAAACTCACAAAATAACTGCATTATCTCTGGCGTAATTTGTGTGCCTTGCAGCCATTCAATATCAATATTTTGTTGCGCTATTTTAGCTCGCTCTTTTTTAAGTGACTTACGTTTACGCGAGCTAAGCATTTGCAAAAAGTCGTCAAAGGTTTCAAAGCCTTTGTTAAACCACTGAAACTGCACACCGACTCTTAACATGGCGTGCTGCTCAGTTAATGATGTGGCTTGAGTTTGGTCGCAAAAGTTTACATGCCAACCAGACCAACCTTGCTGGGCACTGTGTACGCTAAGTTGTTCTGTAATGTATTGGTACACAGCGTTAGGGTTAGCGTGTTCAATAGCAATACGCTTGCCTTCAATAGGGCTAAACGGAATGCCTGATAGCCACTTGGGATAATACTCTAAACCATGCTTTTCGAACGCTTCAGCCCATGCCCAGTCAAATACGTACTCGCCGTATGAATGACTTTTTAAATACCCGGGTGCAAGTGCAACGAGCGTATCACCTTCAAAAATAGCTAAGTGGTGTGGCTGCCAACCGCTTTGCTGTGTTACACATTGGCTTTGCTCAAGGGCATATAAAAATGCATGTTGAGTAAATGGCTCATCGCCGAATAAGCGTTGCCACTGCGCCTGATCAATTTCATTAATACTACTAAACCATTGGTGCGAAAACGTTCTCATAACTACTTACCTTGTACGTGTTCTACGTTTTTAATAAACGTACTAATTTGCATTTTAAGCTCGGTAAAATGAGGATTATAAGTTAAGCGTTGTAAAGCCGGGTATTGCTTTAAGTTAGCGCTTGTACGCTCTCCTAGCTGTGGGTTTTTAGTTGTTTTACATGTTTTATACAGCGGCTCGTCGTTAATAAAGCTGCCGCAATTACGATAGGATGCATTAACTCCGTAATGTAGATTTTGTGGTGAGTTAACAACCGCTATATGCGATATACCATGAATTTTTTTACACTGCTGTGTAGTGCATTGCGGATTACTTACTGTGTAGTCACTCGTAAAGCCCGTTGGTAAAATATCGGTGCTTCCATAAAGTACTAAAGTATCGAGCGGCTTATATTTGATTGAATTACCTTTGTGTAATGCACTCAATAATTTTAGCGTGGCACGCGTATCTATCGTGGTATCAATATCGCTAAGTACACTAAAAATAGGCAATTTAAGTGCAGGGCGTTTACTCAAACTACCAATACTAGCAAGTGACATTGCATCGTACGAAGCGGTAGCTGCATTTAACGGAAATGATTCATACTTAGCAAAGTCTACATCAGCATCTTTATCTATCCAATTAACAAACGGAATAGCATCAATCCATTTTGCCATCCAACCTTGCTTATTATGTGGTTCAGAGCCAGGTGAATAAAGCATAAGTGCTTTAACTTTAGATGAAAGAGGTTGTTTGGTTACGTAATCAATAAGTAACGCAGCACCGGTAGAGTAACCTGCAAGTATCACCTCATCAAAGTCTTGTACTGAGCGTTCAACTGCGTATTTTATTGCCTGTTGCCATTGGCTGATTTTTACGTTTAATAGAGCGCTTGCCGCGCTTCCGTGTCCAGGTAATAAAATAGTTCGTACAGTATAACCTTGTTGATAATACACTTGTGCTAAATCGTGATATGTAAACGGTGTATCGGTTAACCCGTGAATTAATAGCGCGACCTTATTACTGTTTGGGTATGTTAGTTCAAAAGGAGCAATAATATCTGCAATAGTAGGGTCTAATTTACGCTTCCCTTGTGCTATTAATTGTTGATATGTTTTTGTAATTACAGGGCATGATATATTTGCACGTGGATTAGCTTTATTAATATGCTGGTAGGCGTAACTTAAATAATCATCGAATGGTAAAGCAGCATGGTAATTAAAAGGCTGGTGGCTGTGCTCATTTTCAAAACGTAATAAACCTTGTTGCTTACTTTTCGTTATAAATTTAAAGTCGCTCGCTTGTTCTATACAGTTTTGAGCGACAGCAATATGAGAGAAAAAACTTAAAACCACACCAAAAAATACACTTAAAACTAAACCGCTATTGTTCATTTACTTCTACATATTGGACTAAACATTCAGTTAGCTTAATGAGTTCAAGCGGTTTTGCAAGATGTTGATTAAATCCAACTGCTTGAGCGTGTGCTTTATCCTCTGGCATAACATCGGCGGTTAAAGCAATAATAGGGAGTTCTTGCTCTGTTTTAAATTGCCTAATAAGTGCAGTGGCTCTATAGCCATCCATAATAGGCATTTGGCAATCCATGAGTACTAAATCAAAATGTTGATTTTTAGCAATATCAACAGCAAGTTCACCATTTTCTACTACGTACGGCACAATACCTAACGAACCAAGCATTGCTTTAATCACCATTTGGTTTACTGGGTTATCTTCTGCTACCAAAATATTTAAAGACGCAATATTAGTATTTTCAAAGGTAACAAGAGGTTGTTCTTGTGGTTCAATTGTTTCTAATTGTATTGAGAATGAAAAAGTAGATCCTTTATCTAATTCACTTTGAACTGTTAATTTTGCACCCATAAGTTGGCTTAGTTCTTTTGCTATTGTTAAGCCTAGCCCGGTGCCCCCAAACTGTCTTGAAGTAGAGTTATCGGCTTGAGTAAATGCGTTAAACAGTTTTTGATGTTGGTTTGCTTTAATTCCAATGCCTGTATCAGAAACAGCAATAGCAAGCTGAACTTTATTAGCCGAGACAAATTCAGCCTCTATATTTATTGTAACACCGCCTTTGCTCGTAAATTTAATGGCGTTACTACATAGATTAAGAAGTATTTGTTCTATTCGCATAGGGTCGCCAATAAACCAAGTATCTACGGGGAGTTTATTATTAATTTTCCAATCAATGTTTTTATTATTAGCGCTGTGTTCAAACATATTATCAATACGCTGTACAAGTGCATTTAAATCAAATGGAATGGACTCAAGAACTAAGCGTTGCGATTCTATTTTTGAAATATCGAGAATGTCGTTTATTAAGCTTAATAGGCTTTTAGATGAAGAGTTTATTTTGTCTAAATAACCAATTAATGTGCTGGCGCTATCCTCTTTGCGAGCAAGCGAAGAAAAACCAATAACAGCATTAAGTGGGGTCCGTATTTCATGACTCATATTGGCTAAAAATTGACTTTTAGCTTGATTGGCTAAATCAGACTGTTTTTTAGCTTTTACTAGAGAATGCGTACGCTCAGATACTTGGCGAGTAAGTGCAATTTGCTGCTGATTAAATAAGAGTAATACAATTAAAATTAATGAACATACTGCGACTTGTAATATGAGTAATAACAACGCAAGTTGATTGTTATGCTGTGCTAAAAAGCTTTCTATTAAAGTTAGTTTTACAATCCACTTTTGCCCTGCAAAGTCGATTGTAAATGACATTAAACTGCTTCCTTTTGCTTGTTCGATATTTTCTGAGTAGTTACTATAAAATGGCGGTTTATCTATGTCTTCATAAATACCAATAGAAAACATATCAGACTGCTCTTTAGAAATTGCTTGTTCAATAATACTACGTACTAAAAATACACCAGTGGCATAGCCTTTAATGGTTTCTTTATTGTCTTGAGCATAAACAGGTGCAAATAATAAATAAGCCGGTTTTGGTTGTTTGGTTTGTATAAGCTGAATTATTTTAGTCCCTACAGGCATATATTTAATTGAAGGGTTGAGTAGTGAGGATTTTCTATCAGGGTTAGAAAATACATTAAAACCAATTGCTTTTTGGTTTCCGTTAAAGGGGGCTATGTATTTTACGATAACAAGTGGATCATCTTCTTCAAGTGGTTCCCCTACAATATCAATATCTAAATGATAAATGTTTGACATTTCTTGAGTGAACGCTTGGCGCTGATCTTGTGGTATTTTTACATTCCACGATAGAGCTTTAATAAATGATTCTTGTGTAAGTAATTGGTTGGCGTAAGAATAAAAATCTTGTTGGCTTAATATAGAAGACGACTGCATTTGGCTTGCTAAACTTTGCACCGCAATAATACTGCTATTGGTGTGCCTATAAAGACTGTTTTCTATGACGTGAACTTCGCGTTCAGCAATTTTAATTGTATTTCTACGGTTTTCTTGATCATATAGCTGAGTTGTAACCGCTACCGATACAAATAGAATAGAACATACTGCTATTGTGGGAAGTACAGAAACACTATGTTGATAAGATTTTTGTGGTAACAAAGAAAGTAAAAATGGAGTGGCAATTAATACTCCTAATGTATCGCCTAACCACCAGTAAACTACATTTTCCCAATGGTTATCTATGCTATAAACAGAGTTAAATTGACTCAGTGCAAATACACCAAAATTAGCTGAAATTAAACTAACTAAAATGGCGATAACCACAATAAAGTAAATAATATTCTTTCGCTTTTTAAAGCGTAGTGGGTGCCCTAACCAAAACTTTAAGAGCGCAGCACCTAGCATTGCTTGCATTACAACACCAAAGGCAATATACATTGCCTCATTAAATGAGTTACCTACAAGCACCATTTCATGAGCTGAGCTATCAAAAATATTTAAATTAAATGCGATTGCTGCTACAAACAAAGGCGGAATAAATCGCCACCACCATATATAACAACCAACTAAAGCAATACCTGCGGGTAGCCAAATGGGAATAATTTGCGAGTTAAAAGCGAGTTTAGTAAGTGTAATACCGACTAAAAAATAAGCCAAAGCAAAAAGTATGTAAAAAATAGCAGAATGATATTTTGAATTAAAATATTTCACATAAGTCCCAAGCAATTTTTATTCTTATTTTTAATAGCTATCAGTATAGCTAACAGTGAGTTGTTTGCGGTATTTTTTATAATGGTAACTGTTTTTTGCTAAATGACTGCTTTAATACTATCGTCGACTCTATATTAGCAATATAACTTAAGCTACCTAATTGATGTTTTACGAACCTCTCGTAGCTTTCGAGATCGTGGGCTACTATTTTTAGTAAATAATCGTAACTTCCAGATATTACACAGCACTCTAATACGTGGCAGAGTTTTTCTACGTGTTGCTCAAACTGATCTGCTGCACTTACTGAGTTTTGGCTTAACCGCACAAATGCATACACTAATACATTAAGATTAAGCGCCTTAGGGTTTATGGCTGCGTGGTAGCCGGTAATAACGTCTTCCTGCTCGAGTTTTTTAATACGTCTTAGGCAAGGCGTATCAGATAAATTAATACTATTAGCTAAGTCAGAAACCGATATGCGAGCTTGGCTTTGAAGTGCTATGAGTAATTGCTGATCTTTTTTATCTAACATGATTGTCGGCTTTTATTAATTATTTTTATATTTGTAGTGATTATTGCTAATTATGCTGGTTTTTACTAACTTTTTTGGCGTTTTACCCTCATTGAACTCTGTTAGCATTTAGCTATAAAAATAATAGAGTACAACAATGAGCACACATACCGTTATTTTCGATCAATGGATACGAACAGAATTTGTTACTTTAAATAGTGAGCTGGAACGGCTTTATTGGCAGCAAAGCGATAAAGCAAATGTAGAAGGAATTGGTGAAGCCTTAAAGCAACAATTAGAAAAAGAAGGCAACGCATTAATTAGTAATTTATTAGCCGAAGGAAACACAGATCAAGGCTTTGATAGTGCCTTTGACTTACTAGGTAACGTAGGATTGTTTATGGCTGCATGTAGGCGTCATGAAATTACCGAACCAAGCAGAGAAACCACTTCACCGCTAATAGAAGCCTCTGCGCTTGCTATGCATATTGGTGCATCTATTGGTGTAACCCCTCGTTTTGCTACCGCACACTTAACTACTCATAACAAAGCACTTAACGGTATTTATAAGCGTTTTACTAATTTACCCGATGAAAAGCTATTTATTGATTACAACACTCAAGGTATTTTGGCCTATAAACGGGCAAGTGACGCTTTACTAAAAATATTGCCGCTCGGTATCTCACACCCCTTGTGTGGTGAATTATTAAAAGTAGCCAAACAAGCGCTTATAGATGTAATTGAATCAAATAACGCACTTTATTCTGAGCTCGATACAGATCGCTTTTTTAACTGCGTTCGCCCTTATTATAAACCGTATCGTGTAGGCAAAGAAGTTTACAGAGGCGCAAATGCAGGTGATTTTGCAGGCATTAACGTGATTGATATGCTGCTAGGGCTCTGTAGTGCAAATGAGCCAAGTTACTCGCAAATGCTGGTGGATAAGTTTTTATATATGATGCCAGAGGATCAACAAATACTACGAGAAGCCATGCGTATGCAAAGCTTTATGGATAACTTTTTACAAGCCGAGCAATATAAAAATACAGATTGGTTTAAAAACCACGCAAAGTTATTTATACAAGTGTGCAAATTACATGGCGACACCGCAGTCGGTCATCATAATCAACTGGTTGAAAAATTTATTGCTCAGCCCTCAAAAAATATGCAACAGCAGCATATGAGCAAGGTAACAGCAAGTGGTCCGCCGCTTCATGTGTTGCTTGATTCGCTCGAAAAATTAAGAGATAGGCGAGCCAGCGCAAAACGCGACGATATAAAAACACGTTTTGATGATCTAAATACACTTAAAGAATGGGTTAAATAGCATGCTTAAAAATGATTTTTGTATGGCTGATGGCTGTTATTTATTAAATCACTCGGTTGGGCGTCCACTTAAAAATACACAGCAATATTTAGCCCAGCATTACTTCTTGCCGTGGGAGAGCTCCAGCAAAGAGCCATGGCAACAATGGCTGCCCGCAGTTGAGCAGTTTACTACCGCACTTGGTAAGTTATTTAATGCGCCTAGTTCGCAGTTTTGTCCTCAAGTTAATTTATCAAGTGGCTTAACAAAGTTGCTTATGTCGCATCCTCGATTACAGCAAAAAAATTGTAAAGTGCTAATGGTGCAAAGTGATTTTCCGAGCATGGGTTTTGCAATGCAAAAAGCATTACCAGAGTGCGCACAAATCATGTTTATACCTGAGCACGAAAACCTAACTGATATTAGTGTTTGGCAGCGCTATATAACTTGCGATATCGACTTGGTTTTTATAAGCCATGTATATTCAAATACAGGCGTACAGTCGCCTGTATACGATATTGTAGCTATGAGCAAATTAACCAATAGCTTATCAATAATTGATGTTGCTCAATCAGCTGGTGTTATACCGCTCGATTTAAGCGTACTCGATGCTGACTTTATGATTGGCTCAAGCGTTAAATGGTTATGTGGAGGTCCAGGAGCCGCTTATTTATGGATTAACGAGAATCAAATAGAGTGCTGTGAACCTAAAGATGTGGGTTGGTTTTCACATCAAAATCCATTTGAGTTTGATATTAATCACTTTGAATATAACGCCAGTGCGCTTAAGTTTTGGGGGGGCACTCCTTCTGTAGCGCCTTACATTATTGCAGCGAATAGCATTGCTTACTTTGCCGCATTGGGAATCAATAAAGTCAGAGCGCATAATTTCGAGATGATCACGCTTATTCATCAGCACTTGAGTGAGTTTGTAGTATCACCTACTTTAAGCAATGAATGCAGTGGAACAGTTATTTTAAACTTTAATAGGCAACAGAATGCTGTGCTACAAGCGCTTAATAAAGCTGAAGTTAGTGTTGATGCTCGCAAATATGGAATACGAGTATCGCCTCATGTGTATAACACCACTGACGAAATACACATGTTTATTTTAACTATAGAGCAGGCGCTTAAGGCTGTTTAAGTTGTAATTTTTGCTGTGTAAGCGACTCAATTTGCTGTTGTGCTTGTTTAATTGCAGGCTCATATGATTGTTTTAAAGATGCCGTTTTCATAGCAATAGCATCAGCAATAGAAGATGCCCCCAAGCGATTTGCTTTATCTTGAGTCATATAATTTATTTGCTGCTTTTTTTCTGCATATTCTTTTTGATGTTCTTTGATAGAAAGTTGCAGCCTTTTAATATCACGATCTATTTGTTGAATTTTTAAATAACTATCTACAGAAGTGTCTGGGGCTTTATTGCTTTGCAGCTTACTACTATACGCTTTTGTTACATTAATCGTTTTAAGTGTAATAATTTCAGCATCTTTAGCGCAGGGGGTTTGGCTAAATGTAGGTATATCTTTAATAATACACTTATAAATAGTTGTGTCTTCAGCTTTACTGATAAACGGTGCTGTTAAACAAAGTGAGAGTAATAAAAGTCGAATCATGGTTAAACCTAGTTTGGCTTAAAGTTAAGCTAATAATGCACTAAGTTATTGTTTTTCACAATTTGTTTGATTTTATATTTTAGGTACTAAAACATTAAATATGAAGAGTTATGATTTCATTAAATTTAAGATTAAAAGCTGGTGATAGAGCTATTTAATACCAATTGAATTAAACATAAATTACCTTAGTGATAATTGGTAAATTATAGAGGCTCACTTACTGAATATCATTTATATGATTGACTGCAGTGCGAAGTGAAATTTGGGCATAAAAAAACCACAATTAAGTGGTTTAAATTTAGTATGGTGGAGAGGGAGGGATAGACTTGCTTACATCCATGTAATCAATCGCTGCGCGACGCTTGCAGCGGCCTAAAATGTTCCTGACATTTTATCGAACCCTGTCGAGGGTCCTCACCCTCCCAATTTCGTATCGGTGTTAAAATTTGGGCATAAAAAAACCACAATTAAGTGGTTTAAATTTAGTATGGTGGAGAGGGAGGGATTCGAACCCTCGATAGAGCTACAAACTCTATACTCCCTTAGCAGGGGAGCTCCTTCGGCCACTCGGACACCTCTCCAACGCATAACCGTTTATATTGGTAGTAGTAAAAAAGCCACCAATTAAAATATGGTGGAGAGATAGGGATTTGAACCCTAGATGGGCTATAAACCCATGCCGGTTTTCAAGACCGGTGCATTCGACCACTCTGCCATCTCTCCGTGACGCAGAATAATACTTAGGTGATACCGCTGTGTAAATAGCAAAATGACTGTTTGCCTAAAATTTATACGTAAATGAGGTTTTTTTTGTAAATAATGAAGAATTTAGGCAATTTTTAATAAAATAAATAGGTTGCAGCAAACTTGAGGGAGCTAAATAAGAGACTTTATTTAGTGGTTGGGTGTTTGCTGCACCGTAAAAATAATCATGGTTGAGTGATTATTTATATTGAGCTGGGCTGCTAAGTGCTAGTTTTTTGCCAAAACGGTTAAGTTTAGCTAACATTTTTGCTTTACGGTTAGTTGGTTTAACGCCAACGTGAGTTGCTGCTGTTTGATTTAAAGTATTAATTGGATTCATTATCTTGCTCCTGGTTGTGTCTGTTGAAAACGCGTGCATTTTGCACGTTAGTTGATTAAAAATAAAACGATAAAAGTTATAGGTGAAGCATTAGTTATTTTGATGTGAATCCTGTTTATTAATGCGTTGTTAAGTTTGGTTTTTGATTGATTTGCATAATTATTAAAAGGAAAAAAACTAAATGGTTAGTGTTAATGGTGGTTTTGCGAGGTTTTTTATTTTTTCTTTATTAAAGCTTTATGTTTTTTGAATAAATATTCAGATTAAATAAATTTATTTAAAGTTTGTTTTTAAGTTTTTTGGTAATGCGTAAAGGTGATCGAATTTGTCGTTATTAATAATTATTAAGCCAAACGCTAAAAAACGAGCTGAAAAATTACTTGAGTGGCTCAAAAATGCGTGTGAAAAACGTGATTTATCGTATTCTATATTTGAAACAACAGGTGAGTTTGCTAATGACCTAGCAAAAATTAAAGTAATGTTAAGTCAATTTAGTAAAGCCGTGACATTAGGCGGTGACGGTACTTTGCATTTAACGGTAAATGCTCTAATGGGGAGTACTTGTACTCTAGCATTATTACCATGTGGTACAGGTAACGATTTTTCGAGAGGGTTTAGTTGTAACATAGCTGACTGGCAGCATGCTGTATTTAATAACCCTACAGAAGTTGATGTTGGCCAAATTAATGAGCGATACTTTATTAACATTGCAGGTGTTGGCTTTGATGCTCATGTTGTAAATACATTGAATAATAAAACAAGGGGTTTTGCGTTTAGCTATAGCTGGACCAGCTTTAAAGAATTATTTTATTATAAACCTAAACAACTCAATGGTGTCTTTACTCAAGGCGCAGAACAATACCCTAATTTAATGACGGTGTTTGCTAATCATAAGCACTTTGGTAGCGGCTTAAAAATTGCGCCTAATGCATCGCTTACTGATGGGGTGGTTGATTGTTATCAAGTACGATCTGGTCGTGTTTTATGTAATGTAATAAGTTTTATTAAATTGTTTTTTAACCGTCATCAACACATAAAAAATCTGACTTATAGTCACTTAAGCAGCGCGGTTATAAATACGAATGGATTATTAATTGAAGCAGATGGTGAGCTGGTCGGTAAAACACCAGCGGTTGTAAGCGTGCATGCGCAAGCTTTACTTTTTCATATACCAATAAAAAAAGCGTCTACTGTAAAGTAGACGCTTTTGCGTTAGTTGCGTTAGTAACGCCTCTAACTGGGGGCGGAGCCACTTTTAGCAATTGCTCTGTTAGCTAAAAAGGCATTAATTTTTTTAGTTGGAGTAAGCACAATAGCGTTACCCAATAATACTAAGCTAAATCCGGTAAAGGTATTCGCATGCCATTCAAAATTTTCAAAAAAGCTACTAAGTGTTACTGCAACCAGCGGAAATAATACAATCACGTAGCTGGCTTTTTCTGGGCCGATATTTTTTAGTAGCGCAAAATAACAGCCAAAAGCGATTACGGTGCCAAATACAGATAAATAAAGTAATGATAACCAGTAGCTGGTTGGAGCGCTTAAACTAAATTGCACGTCGTTTATTAATACATATAACGCTAAGCCAATAGCGCTATATAACATGCCCCATGCATTGCCTTGCAACACACCAATTTGTTTACGAGAATTGCGAACGCTTACCATGTTTCCTAATGAAGCCACAAAGGTGCCGCCAAGGGCAAGTAGTAACCCGACCAATGCACCATTACTTAAGTCGAATTGTTGTAACTGTGGCCAGAACAGACATGTAATACCTAATACCGCGAGTACTGCGCCTGTATAAATTCGTTTTGAAATAGGTTTGCCAAAGAACAACCGAGTGTTGACGATATTCATAACAAGTAGCATCGAAAAGGCAATAGAGGCCATTGCTGAGGTTAGGTAATTTTGTGCCCAGTAAAGCATGAGGTAATTTAAGCCAAAGTTACAAATAGCTAATAAAATAAAAAAACCATGATCGGTTAAATTAAAGCGCATATCGGGTTTTTTGTAAGCCACATATAACCACATTAAAAGTGCTGCAATCGCAAAACGGTAAAATAATGATAGCTCAACAGCAATATCGCCTAATTGAAACCCGATAGCTAGCCACGTTGACCCCCAAATTAAAACAGTTGTAATGTATAGCGCCGCACTTTTCATGGTTGATCTCCAAAACCCGATTTAATGGTTATTCTAAGACCTATCTGTATACTTACCATATACAGAAAAGTAAAAATGTAACCTATACAGATTTGGTGTGTAATGATCAGACAAAAAAATAGTCAAGGGCATGAGTTTTTATATCAACAAGTTATTCAGTTGATAAGAGATATGAGCACCCAACAAGTTTTACTCCCGGGTGAAAAACTGCCATCACTGCGTAAAATGGCTGATAATTTAAAGGTAAGTATTCCAACCGTAAAACAAGCTTACCAGTCACTTGAAGATCAAGGCTTAATAGAGGCTCGTGCAAAATCTGGTTACTTTTTAAAAGCCGTAAATTTGGCACAAAACCTACCTAAACGAGTTAAATTAAGTCGCGAACCTGTGGTGGTAAATAAACAGGCGTTAATAGAGCAAGTATATAGCGCGATTCATCAAGCTAACGTAGTCCCTTTTGGTATCGCTAATCCAATTGCCGCAGCACCAACCGACAAAGCACTTGCCAGAAACATGCGCCGAGTAATGACTATCGCAGGCAGTAAAGCGATTAACTATGGTCCGACAGACGGTTTTGTTCCTTTGAAAAAACAGTTGGTGCATCGTTATTTAGATTTTGGCATTGGTATTAATATGGACGAGTTGGTGATCACCAATGGCGCACAAGAAGCGATGGCTATTGCGCTTAAATGCGTGACAAAGCCTGGCGATGTAGTTGCTATAGAAACGCCGTGCTATCACGGTATTATAGAGTTAATAGAAAGCCTAGGGCTTAAAGCGCTCGAAATACCATTGTGCCCAGATAATGGTATTTGGTTAAACGATTTGGAACGAGCTTTAAGTGAGCATGATATAAAAGCTTGTTTATTTTCGACTGCTATTAGTAACCCTGTAGGTAGTTTTATGCCAGATACAAATAGGCAGCAACTAGTGGAGTTACTCGAAAGCCATGACGTGGTGTTAATTGAGGATGATGTATACGGCGATTTATATTTTACGGCAAACCGAGGTACACCTGCTCTAGCATATTCCAAAAAAGGGTTGGTAATTAGCTGCTCATCTTTTTCTAAAACCGCAGCGCCTAGCTATCGTGTGGGTTGGGTGGTTGCGGGTAAGTTTGCAACACAAGCGCGACGATACAAAAGAGCACTAAGCTGTTCTGCTTCGCTAATAAACCAATGGGCGCTATCTGAATTTATTGCTAGCGGAGAATACGATCGAAACTTAAAGGTGCTCAGGCAGCGCCTACGCGATAATAAAGAGCGTATGCGGTGGTGTTTACAGCAAGCAATGCCAAAAAACACACGTATAAGCGATCCAAAAGGGGGTTGTGTAATATGGCTAGATTTAGGAAGCGAGTACGATAGCCAAAAGTTATTTTTACTCGCACTTGAGGTTGGTATTAGCATTACACCTGGGCTTATTTTTTCAGCCTCTAATAAATATAAAAGCTGCGTAAGGTTAAGTTACGGCGTGCAGTGGAGCGAGCAGATAGAACAAGCAATAATAACACTTGGCAAGCTTACCTTATTAGCTAAAAAATAGTATTTAGAACATAAAAAAGCAGCATTTAAGTAAACTTAAATGCTGCCAAAGGGATATTAAATAAAAAGAACTACATTAGTTTTGAGTATTCTGTTTAAAACTAAATAACTGATAACCTTTAAGCTGCGGAATTTGTACTACTAATTGCTCTTCTTGTTTTGCAATGTCTGCAAAGCTACCGCATAAAGAATTAGCGCGTTCTTCAAGTGCACTGGCGTGTAGCCCTACTTTTTCTTCTATTTGTGCACCCATATTTTCCATGCGTTGTTTAAATGCATCCATGTCGCCTCCAGAGCCTAGCAACTCTGAACCTAAAGCCATTAAAATACTGCCCATAGACTGCATTACTGCTGATTCAACTGCTGTTTCTATTTGCTCTTCAAACTGTTGTTCAAAGCTTTCACCAAATTGATTAAAACTTTGTTGACCCATTACAAATGTACCTTGCTGGTAAAAGGTATTTTCTACTTCAATTCTAATATCGTCCATAAGTGAAGACATATCTTCAAGACCGTCGATGTTAAAAGCATTACTCACTTCCTCTAATGCAACACCGGCAATTTTTACACCATCAAGCGCTATGTTAGCTACCTCAGGGAGTTTCGTACGCAGGCTATCAGAATACTTAGTTAATGCACCACGTTGTGAGCTATCAAGCGTTACTAATTCGCCATTTACGGTTAAGTCACCATCGGTATTAAATAGCATGGTTTGATTGTTTGCCGTAAAAATTTCTAATTCGTTTGGCTTAATGCGTACGTCATTTTTAAATTCAACATCACATTGCTCACCGCTAAATGAAACAGCTGAATTGTTATCGTTATGAGCCATGGCTGCTGGCGTACAAATTAATGCGCTAACTAATAGTAATTTTTTCATGTTTTTTCTCTACTTATTGTTGATGACTATTAATATATAACAAGTTTAATGCCATTATTTTTTTATTATAATAAACAACATATTAGTTTGTTTTAGGTGTTTTTTTGCGACTCTGTATAGTTATTAATTAACTATTTTTTAGTCAAATTAACTAAGTTATACAAGGCTATAAAAAATATTTATCGATACGATAAAAAACTCTCACTTTCCTCAATTGAAATTTAGCGCTATTTATTCACATTACTGACATGAAGACTATTTAATATAGCTACGTGACTTTATTTTGACGTGAATTTTTATAATGTTTTTGCGTTAAACATTTTAATTTACCAATTATTGCGGTTAAAAAACCCTTGGTTGGTCTCAAACACTTTATGGAGTGGGTTGTGGGTAAGACATTTAGTTACGATGCGCTAGATGACGATTTTGTTGAAGACGAGTATGAAATGCTCGGGCGTAATCAACACGATAAGAACAAGCAAAAGGTTAAGAAGAAGTTGGAAGACTACCTTGAGCAAAAACGCTTACGTAAAAACCTAGGCGAAGACGATTTAAGCGATTACACAGATTAAATCGTACTAGTATAAATAAAGGACCAATTAATATTGGAGTCTTAAATGTGCAGTTATACGTACGTTTAAGGCTTGATAGTATTGGCAATAAAGAGGCCTTGCGCCTCTTTATTACTTTTAAAGCGGATTTTTAGTTTGTGTTAATGCTTTTTGAATTGTGAGCTCTAATTTTTCGGGCTTAGTGAAAGGCGCATAACGCTTAATTGGTGTACCGTCTGCTGCAATTAAAAATTTAGTGAAATTCCATTTAATTTTTCGTGTTAAAAAGCCCGGTAAAGCTGACTTCAAATAACGAAATACAGAGTGTGCATGCTCACCGTTTACATCTACTTTAGCCGACATTAAAAAACTAACCCCATAGTTAATTAAACATCCTTGCTCTATTTGTGTTGCATCACCGGGTTCTTGCTGACCAAATTGATTGCACGGAAACCCTAAAATAACTAAACCCTGGCTGGCATACTTATTATGCAAGGCTTGCAATGACTCATATTGGTGGGTAAATCCACATTTGCTTGCGGTATTAACAATAAGCACAACTTTACCTTCAAAATCATTAAAGTTGATAGGGTGACCTTGCAAGCTTGTTGCGCTTAGTTGATGAAATTTGTGCATATTGGTGTCTTTTTTATTATTGTTAGCAGCATTTTAACCCCAGATTAGTATTTCATAAAGTATAAAGGTTAGATAACGGCTTTAGTTTAATCTGCCTTAGTTTAATATTAAAAATAGCCCCATGCCCGCAAGGGTAGTGTAATAAATATTATGTGTTTTATAGGCAACTATAATGGCGACAATAGCTGCGCTAAGGTAAGGGTTTTGCCAATTTAAATTAATACCATCTTCGTTTAAAAATACGATAGGTACCCAAATGGCTGTTAGTACTGCTGGGGCACTAAAGCTTAAAAATTGCTGCATTTTAGGGCCGACCTTAAACGGTAAATTACGGTGTAAAAACAAATAACGCGTAAAAAATGTAATGCACGCCATGAGTAAAATAGTCGTCATCATGCGTTAACGTCCTTTTTAGCTGTTAGCCTTGCAGTGATGTAACCCGCGCTCATTGCAATTAGTGCTGAGCAAACAAGCCACAGCTCAAATCCTGTACTTTTTAAAAGTGTCGCGCTAACACCTGCCACAATAACGGTAATGAGTGAGGCTAAGTTTTTAATACCCGGAATAACCAAAGCTATAAACGTAGCCGCTATGGCAAAGTCGAGCCCTAAATTAGTTAAATCGGGTAGCATTGTGCCCGCTACAATGCCAATTAATGTCCAAATGTTCCATGCAATATAAAAGCTAAACCCTGCGCTAAGTGCGTATGTTAAACGTATTTTTGTTCTATACGCTTTACGATGATGAGAAAATGCAAATAGCTCGTCAGTTAAAACAAAGCTCACCGGTAAGCGCCAGCGCATAGGTTGATCAATCACTTTGTGTCTTACAGCTAAACCATATAAAAAGTGGCGTGAACTAATAATAAAAGTAGTAAATAAAATAGTTAACAGCGGGGTATTACCAGCCATAAGCTCAATCGCGACAAGTTGCGCCGAGCCTGCAAACACTAATAAAGACATGGCTTGCGTTTCTAATGCGCTAAAGCCATTTTGAATAGCTAAAGAACCGCATAAAATACCCCAAGGGATAACGGCTAAGCACAGAGGTAACATGTCTAAAAAGCCCTTTAAAATAGCTTTTTTAACTGGTTGCATGGTATTTACTCTCACGGCTTGTAGAATGGCTAATAAGGATACCTTAATATTATGATGTTAAAGTAGTTAACATTTTCAATAATACTGTTTTTTTTAAGGATTAGTAAAATGACGACGTTAAAAGTGTGGGATGGCTTTGTCCGAAGCTTTCATTGGTTATTAGTAATAAGTATTGCAGTACTTTATTTTAGTATTGATGAGGGCATGATTGAGCTGCATTTTGTTGCTGGTTTTTTTACTTTGGCGTTGATCGCAACACGTTTAATTTGGGGTTTTATTGGCAGTAAAACGGCTAAATTAAGTGCACTTATTCACTCACCAAAAGCTGTATTTAAGAGCTTTAAAAAGCCGACTGATATAATTGGTCACTCTGCCCCTGGCAGTTACATGGTACTTGCATTTTTTGCTTTGATAATTACGCAACTTACCACGGGCTTGATGAGCAGTGATGGTATTTTAACTGATGGTCCGCTTGCGCAGTATGTATCGAGCGATACGGTTGATTTTGCAAATTGGCTGCACCGCCTTAATTTTGACATACTACTTTATGCCATCGGCTTCCATGTGCTGGCTATTATTATTTATCGAATTAAAGGCAAACCGTTAGTAAAAGCGATGATCACCGGTTCAAAAGATTTAACAGCGGGGGAGTCGCAAACCGTAGTAACAAAAGCACCTTGGTTAGCGTGGTTAATATTTGCAGCTTTATTGTTACTACTTATATTTACTTGGGCAAAAGAGCCTCTAAGTTATTTATTTAGCTAAAAGAACGCTAAAACCAATCGTTAATGATTGGTTTTTTATTTAGGTTACATTCTTTTGTTTGATTGTTGTATGCTGGCAAATTATAATCGCCGAATTGTTGGTGAACCAATCTAAAAATTAGAATGTAAAGCATCTAATCTAAGGTTTTAGACTATTAAAGCTGTTATCGTAGGATTAGCGCATAATCTATTATTATGTATTACTTGCCCTCAATGTGTTTTTTATGTATCCATATAATATGGGTACGATTTTGTAACTCTTAAGGTGTTGCTGTGTTTATGCATACGTCGTTGGCCTGTGGAAAATGGTCAGCTATAGGTTGCTTAAATCACCATACTCAATTATTTATTGGTGATGTGGTGAGTGTAACCTTTTACGACATGCAAGGAGAGCTAGTCAGTTTATCGTTTGATTATAAAATCACCTCGCTTGAGCAAGGTGAACCTCATGCATGGCCGCGTTTAGTGGCTGAGTATATTAATGTGCATATTCCTCTTGTAAGCGCAGGAAAAATGACCGATGAAGGTTTAGTTTTAGCTTATAGAAAAAACGAAATTTTTGCTTTACAAAGTAGCGGTATTTATAAAGTTCACATTGACTTTCATTGCATAGCGAAATGCGATGATTGTATTGATACAAAAAATAACGCATACGATTATATATACCCTGAGAATAGCGATATCTACAATGCAGGAACGAAAGTACTGCAACCTAAAACGGGGGAGGTTTACGAATGCAGACCTTGGCCTTTTAATGAATTTTGCCGAGCGAGTGAAGATAAGAAAAAAATGTTCGAACCTGGCGTTGGTAAAAGTTGGGCAATGGCTTGGTTACAAATATCAGGCTAGGCATAGCTTTCATTAAAAATTAAACCCTCTGTAAGTGTTGTTATTTTTAACAAAAAAACCGCTACATCTGAGCCTACTCAATATTGAGTGGGCTTTTTGCTTTTATGATAAACTGTAAATATTATTGTTTTTTAATTGGCTTCATTTGTGTCTCGTCCTGATTTTTCTTTAAATTTATTGCCTAATTTTCCTATTGCTCAAAAGCAACCTCATAAGCTTACTACTCATAGCAAAGCACGCACTGATAATTATTATTGGATGCGCGATGATGAGCGTCAAAATGAGGACGTATTAGCCCATTTACAAGCTGAAAATACTTATTGTGATGAGCAATTAGTCGCTATGAAGCCGCTACAAAATACATTATTTGAAGAGCTAAAAGCACGTATTGTAAAAGACGACAATACGGTGCCGGTTAAGGACGGAAAATACTGGTACCACAGTGAAGTACGTGGAGATGATGAATACTCTCGGCATTATCGAAGTACAAGCATGAGTGCAGATGACAAACAACTTCTATTAGATGTAAATGAAATAGCTGATGGATACGAGTTTTTTGAATTAGGAGAGGTTGCTTTAAGTTCGTGTGAGCAACTTATGGCGTATTCAGAAGATACTGAAGGTCGTCGTATTTATACCGTGCACTTTAAAAATATTGAAACAGGCAAAATGCTGTCAGATGTACTTGAAAACACTGAAGGGCAAATTGTTTGGGCAAACGATAATAAAACTGTTTTTTACGTTAAAAAAGACTTACAAACATTGCTTGGCTATCAAGTGTTTAGGCATGAATTAGGGAGTAAGCAAAGCCAAGACGTAATGGTGTATGAAGAGCAAGATAGTAGCTTTTTTATGGGGCTTGGTAAAAGCCGTGACGAGAGTTTAATTATAATTGATTTAGCCTCAACAGAAACAAACGACACATGGGTGCTTGATGCAAATAACCCTAATGGCGAATTTAAGGCGCTAATGCCGCGCGAAGAAGGTCATGAGTTTGACGTAGATAAACTGGGTGACACATTTTATATTGTGACTAATTGGCACGCTAAAAACTTTAGATTAATGACAGCAACAACCGAAACTATTTCTGATAAAACACAATGGTTAGAGCATACACCCCATAGGCGTAATGTATTGCTTGAAGGCGTAGAGTTATTTAATAACTTTTTAGTATTGAGTGAACGTGAGCAGGGGCAAGCTCGATTTGTAGTTGTTAATCAGCAAAATAAACGAATGGCGTTAGAGTTTGTAGATCCTTGTTATTATGCCGCAATTGCGATGAACCCAGAGCCTGATGCACAAACAGCACGTATTTATTATTCAAGCTTAACGACACCAGGTTCTTTGTACGATGTTGATTTAACAACTGGTGTAAAAACGTTACTTAAGCAGCAAAAAGTATTGGGCAGTTTTTGTGCTGATGACTATCAATCTGAGCGATTAATGGTTATTGCACGAGATGGTATTAAAGTACCTGTTTCGGTTGTGTATCGTAAAGATAGCTTTAAAAAAGAGGGTACCAATCCGTTATTTCAATATGGTTACGGTGCTTATGGTTACACTATCGATCCAAGCTTTTCTAGTACGTCATTAAGCTTACTTGACCGTGGTTTTGTTTATGTAATAGCGCACGTGCGTGGCTCTGAAATGTTAGGGCGTGAATGGTATGAGCAAGGTAAGAAAGAATTTAAGCAAAATAGCTTTAACGATTTTATCGATGTAACAAAAGCACTTATTGAGCAAGGTTATTGTGATAGCAATAAAGTATTTGCATCAGGTGGTAGTGCCGGTGGTTTGCTTATGGGAGCCGTTGTTAACCAGGCTCCTCAATTGTACTGTGGCGTTGGTTGTCATGTGCCATTTTTGGACGTGTTGACAACTATGCTTGATGAGAGCATACCACTAACAACAAATGAGTACGACGAGTGGGGAAATCCAAATGAGCCACAATTTTATGATGTAATTGAAGCTTACTCGCCGTATGACAATATTAGTGCGCAGGCTTATCCTAATATACTGGTGACTACTGGGTTACACGACTCGCAAGTACAGTATTGGGAGCCTATGAAGTGGGTTGCAAAAATGCGTGAGCTTAAAACAGACAGTAATATTTTAGTCTTTAAAACTGATATGGATGCTGGTCACGGTGGCGCATCAGGTCGCTTTAAAAGCTTAGAAGAAAAAGCGCTCGAAATGGCTTTTTTTATCGCATTGTTAAATTAACTGCAAAATCGATAAATTGTATTATTCTATATAATAGAACTTAATATATAAGGTAATTTATGTTTGGAGCACATGGCGAATTCCAGATTTGTTCACAGCCCCCTAATATGTATTTAAAATTAAAGGGTAGCTTTAACAATGAAGGCATAACATCGTTAACTAACGGTGTTATTCAAGAGTTAAGTACTCACCCCAAAAATACGATTAAGTATGTAATTGTTAATCTTGGGGAGTTTGAGCTTTTAACTTTAGATAGCCTTGATTCGCTAGAAGCTTATTTTGCTGGTGTAAAGGAGCGTGGCTATCAACGAGTTGACTATTTAAATATTAATATCGTAGCTAAAAATATGTTCGAAAGAATATGGAAAAATAGCGATGTAGAAGTAAACTTTTATAAAGATAACGAAAGCTATTTATTAGTGCACCCAAACGATAATTACATCAAGCAAAATTGGTAACTAAAATGAGTATTACAAGCCGCTACTGAAGAGGGCTTATAATACTCTCTAAACAACTTTTGTAACGTCTTGAAAGGTTTAAACACATATCATTTTTAAGCCTTACTTTATAGTCGCCGCTGTCGGTTGGCATTAGTTCGCAAATTGCTTGTTTTCTAACTAAAGTTGAGCGATGAATACGAATAAAGCCTTCAGGTACTAATTGTTGCTCAATATTTTTCATGGTTTCACGATGTAAAATTGGTGTTCCACCTTGCGTAAAATGTAGCTCTACATAATTGCCCGCACCATTTATCCAAATAATATCTTGTATATCAATTAACCTTACTTTACCTACATCTTTAACCACAATATGTGATGACGATGGCTTATCTTGTTGGGTGTTTTCTTGATATTGGCGCTCTGCTGCACTAGCAATAGGACACAGATGTATGAGCTTATCAAAGCACTTTTCTACTCTTGGCGTTGTTGAATCTAAAGTTAAAAAATCAACTGCACCTACTTCAAAAGCAAAACTCGCAAAGTGACCAGACTGAGCAATAATTACCAATTTCATTTTTTTTGCAAGTTCAGTTAGATGCACAATTTGAGTGGGATCGGATAAATCCGTTAACTCATAAAAAAGTACGTTATATTTGGTAGTATCAATTTGATCTAATCGCTGTGTTGAAACAAGCGATTGAGACTCAAAATGTCTATGATCTTGCACGCGTTTTGTTAAAAATGTTGCAAAGTCAGTATTAGCAACAAAAGTTAGTGCATGAAAAGAAGCGTTCATTATTGTCTATCCCCTACTATGTATACTTATAAAGACCGTGCTTAGAGAAAAAAATGTTATAAAAATACCAAATATTTTCAATAATGAATGTGATGTATATTTTTATCCCATCAAACAAGCATTTCATACCTGTTACAGAGCCTATTAAAGAACATATATAGAGACTTGATTTTAATCCCCTTAATGTAACTCGCGAAGTAACCATTTAGTTACAAAAATAACAATTCAGGGGAAATAAATGAAATTAACTAACAAAGGTAATGATCGATTATTTAAAAAATCATCATTAACAGTCGCATTAAGTAGTGTATTACTTGCAGGTTTTTCGTTTCAAGGTGTTGCAGCTGAGGATGAAGAAATTGAAAAAATAGAACGAGTGCAAGTAACTGGTTCACGTATTCGCTCAGCAGAAGCTATGTCATCTGCACCAATTCAAGTTGTAGATAGCGCCGCTATCGATGCTTCTGGTTCACTAAATATTCAAGATTTACTACTTGATAACCCTGCATTTGGTTCACCGGCTATTAGCCGTACTAACTCAAATTTTAATACAGCCAGTGCGGGTGTTGCTACAGTTGATTTACGTAACCTAGGTTCTAACCGTACATTGGTATTAGTTAACGGTCGTCGTTATGTATCAGGTGTACCAGGTAGTTCTGCTGTTGATTTAAATACTATCCCAAGCCAATTTATCGAACGTGTTGAAATTATGACTGGTGGTGCTTCATCTGTTTATGGCTCTGACGCTGTTGCTGGTGTAGTTAACTTTGTTTTAAAAGATGACTTTGAAGGCGTTGAGTTTGATGGCCAATATGGTGAGTCAAGTGAAGGTGATGACGAGTCGCGTCAATTTAACTTCACTTCAGGCTTATCAAGTTCAGATGGCAAAGGGCATGCAATGTTTCACCTTGGTTACTCTGATCAAGGTGCTGTTTTCTCACGTGACCGTGATCGTTCAGCAGTAGACCAATTTTCAGGTATTTTCTTTGAAGATGATCCAGTAGCAAACCCTGGCTCTGTATTTGATGCCGTAAGCCCGTTCTTATCTTCATTCCCACCACAAGGTCGTTTTAGCGCTGGAGATGAAACATTTACGTTTGATGGTTCAAATAATCTACAAAATTCGTTTAGCACTAACGGCGGCGATGGCGTAGAGGCAAATGGTTTTAACCGAAGTGGTGTACGTACAATCGCAATACCTACAGAGCGTTACTTATTTGCGTCAAATGGTAGTTATGAATTAAGCGATAAGCATAGCTTCTTTTATGAAGGGACTTACGCTGCAACGACAACAGAGTCTGAATTAGAGCCGTTCCCGTTCGCTTCTGACGATATTTATGCAAATGGTCAAGTACCTATTGAATTCAATGTAAACGGTGAAATATTACGTAGTGCATTCGTACCAGATGATATATATAACGCAGCAACTGACACCGATGGTGATGGTATGCGTGATATCTTTTTTGCAAAACGTTTGAGTGATATCGGTAACCGTGGAGCACGAGCAGAGCGTGATACATTCCGCTTAGCACTTGGTTTTCAAGGTGAAATAGCCGATGGTTGGTTTTACGATACTTACTATGTATATGGTAAAACAAAAGAGCAACAAGTTTCAGGCGGCTTAGTTAATGTTCAAAGCTTCCGTCAAGGTTTAGAGTCTGTTATCGATAGCCAAGATTTAGATGGCGACGGTATTACTGATGAAGCTATTTGTATCGATGCTACAGCACGTGGTTTTAACTGTGCACCAGTAGATATTTTTGGTTTTAATTCGTTATCACAAGGTGCGATTGATTTTGTAAGCGCACCTAGCTCACTTTCAACGTCGGTTGAGCAAGAGATTATTGGTGGTAATATTTCAGGTGATTTATTTGAACTACCAGCGGGTGTAGTGGGTATTGCTGCTGGTTTTGAATACCGTGAAGAGTTCTCTCGTAGTGAATTTGATGCACTACAGCAAGCCGGTCTTAATGCGGGTAATGCAATCCCAGCAACAGAAGGCTCGTTTGACGTAACAGAGTTTTATGTAGAAGCTAATATTCCAGTGCTTGATACTGTAACAATGAACGCAGCTGTTCGCTTATCTGATTATTCAACAGTCGGTAACACCGAAAGTTGGAATGTGGGTGTTGATTGGGAAGTAATGGATAGCTTACGTTTACGTGCTACTCGCGCTCGCTCAACACGTGCTCCAAATATCGATGAGTTATTTTCTCCACCTTCGCAAACGTTCCCAAGTGGTTTAAATGATCCATGTTTAGGTGTTAGCAATAGTGGTGGCGGTGCTGCAGGTGATGCTTGTCGTGCAGATGTTGGTGTTACATCTAACATTGCATCAAATGGTGAGTTTGCACTTAACCAGTCTGATCTACAAGGCATTAGTGGCTTTAACCGTGGTAACGAAGACTTAAAAGAAGAGGTTGGTGATTCTGTAACAGTAGGTTTGGTATTTACTCCAGAAAACTTAATATCTGGACTAGATATCACGCTTGATTACTTCGACATTGAAATTACTGATGCAATTGTTTCAACGCCTCGTCAGTTTATTCTTGACCAGTGTTATGGTGGTGGCGATACAAGCTTTTGTGACTTTGTAACTCGTCGTAGCGTTTCTTCAGGTAACAATAGCGCTGGTTCGCTAGAGTTTATCGACAGTGGTGTAACTAACAGTGGTGGCTTAGGTACAGAAGGTGTTGATTTAACACTAACGTACGCTACTGATATTGGTCCGGGTGCGTTTAGAACTCGCCTTGCTTACACTTACTTAATCGATGGTTACAGCATTCCACTTCCTGGTGCTGATAAAGATGAGTTTGCTGGAGAAATTGGTGCATCAGAACATAAAGCTAACTGGAACTTTGGTTATAAACTTAATGACTTTGATTTTAACTGGAGCTTAACTTACATTGGCTCTGCAGACTTTGATGATCAATTCTTAAGTGGCTTTGGTATTGCACCAGGCGGAATTGGAATTGGTTCGGTAACGTACCATGATGTTCAAGCAAGCTACCATATCAGTGATTCAATGGAATTATATGCAGGTGCAAGTAACTTATTTGATAAAGAGCCACCGCGCATTCTATCGGGTGTGAGCGGTTCAAGTACTGGTACTGAAACTGATGCAGGTACGTATGACCCAATTGGTCAATCATTCTACGTAGGTTTTAGAAGTAAGTTTTAATAAATAACGGTATTAATATCGTTATTTAACGAGTTATGTTTACAAAGCCTCAGTAATTACTGAGGCTTTTTTTTGTAAAAAAAACAATACAGATTTTTAAGCAATATAGCGCTACTTGCCCCTGTATATAAGGGCTAAATCCATTTAAACCAAAAAAAACGCCACTGGTAACAGGTGCGTTGTTTAGTTTGAGTAAAGGTCTAATATGATAATCGAACCGTTTGATTATTTAACGATTTATCCCTACTTAAGCCCTCTTTGAGGGCTTTTATCTTTTTAGCTCAAAATTAATCTAAATATGCTTTTAGCATCCATACAAGTTTTTCTTGCTCAGAAATGTATTCACTCATAAGGGCTGCTGTACCTTCATCATTAGCGTCGCTAGCTTGGTTTAAAATATCACGCTGCATATGAATTAATGTACTGTAACCAGCAAGTAGGTTTTCTACTGCCGTAACGCCATCACTAATGCCTTTAGCTTCTTTAATCTCGCTTACCTTTAAGTAATCAGAGAATGCATGTAGTGGTGCGCCATCTAACGTTAAGATACGCTCAGCTACTTCGTCTACTTTTAAAAGTAATAGGTTATAAATTTCTTCAAACTTAACGTGTAGTTCAAAAAAGTTACGGCCTTTAATATTCCAGTGAAAACCACGCGCATTCATGTATTGAATTTGGTAGCTGCTTAATAGCGTATTGAGTGATTTTACAATGTCATCACTTTTTGCACTATTTAGACCAATTGCGTTTACCTGTGACATAACTTGCTCCTTAAATAACCGTTAATTTGTGAACTGCCAATGAGTATTATACATTAGCCTTAATTAGTAAAATCGTTTAATTTTATCAATGTAATAGCTTTAAGCTATCAACTGTTAATGACGTTACTTTTAAATTAAGTTTATGGACTATTAATATAAATGGGTCTGATGAATTAAAATACTACCCCTCAAAAAAAATAAAAATTTGAGCTGCACAAATTATGATCTAAAACAAACTATTAGCAAGGCAATCTCATTGCCATTTTATTTATTGATGCAGGTCAAAAATCAATCACTCTAACGGCGCATAATAATGTTATCGAAATAATTAGGAGAGATAGCATGCATGCAAAAACAGCAAAACAAAATAAAGCAGAATTAATAGTCGTTGGTATAGCGCTGTTGGTATTTGTATTGGGGTTAGTTGCTCACTTGGCAGGTGCTAGTTTTGCTAACTCTGATTTTTTTGGTTACATCGCAGCACCAATCCCATTGATACTGGGTGTTATATTTTTAATTAGCTATAAAATTGCAGAGGCTGCTGAAGATTAGTCTTCACTCAAGCACTTTAAAATATAATTAACCACTTCGCGTGAGTAAATCATACTGGTATGGCTTAAATGGAACACCTTATGTTCTGCCATGCCCTTGAGCTTAGTTTCATCAAGTAACACAGTACCGTCCGAACGACTGCCTTTAACTATAAGTGGCATTAACCCGATAGGTAAGTCACCCGCAATACTGTAGAGCTTAGCTTTAAATGGCCAATTACCATTTTGCGTAAGTAAAAACTCAACACTGTTTTTTAAAAAAGACTCAAAACCTTTTTGCTTCATTTTATGGGCAATATGGCTACCTTGGTGAGGAGTGCCTAAAGTAACTACCTTTGTAACATGCTGGCTTGCTTGAGAGTTAGCTTCTAAATACGCGCGAGCAATTAGGCCACCTAATGAATGGCATACAAGCGCAGAAGGTTCATTTGCAATGCATTCATCAATTTGAGCAAAAATAGTATCGCGATTAGGATCGAGAGTATTGTAGGTAATATTGAGGACTTTTACACCAGACTCTTCTAAACGAGAGCACAGTGGGCGCATAACAAAGCCAGACATATATAAGCCATGTAAAACAATAACGTGTTTAACTTTCATACGCCCTCAAAGTATCAGCAATTACATTAACTGCTGTGGTTTTATTTCAATATTAGTATGATCTGTATTAACCCACACTTCACCATCTTGAATAGTAATAGCAAGCTTAATACTGCGATCAACTAAAGCGGCAAGTGCTTGTGTTGTCGCATAATCTAAACTAAAAATACTTAAGTTTTTAAATTCATACAGTTTAGGTTGATGCTTTTGCCACCAAATTGCCTGATTATTTTCACCGTACGTATAAAGCACTACTTTCTTAGACTTATTGCAGGCTTTTTTAAGGCGCTTCTCATCTGGTAAGCCAAGCTCAATCCACAGTTCTATTTCTTCACTATAGCTTACATGCCAAAGCTCAGGCTCATCATCAGCACTTAACCCTTTAGTAAACTCTAAACCATCGCAGCTATTTAATGCAAAAGCGAGTAAGCGAATCATTAACCGTTGATCGGTTTCTGAAGGGTGTTGAGCCAAGGTTAAATTAAAATCTTGATAAACGTGACGGTCCATATCACTAAGCGATAATTGGACTTTCATAATGGTGGATTTAAGAGCCATAACAACTAATCTGAAAAAATTTGCGTCAGTATAGCGCAATTAAGTGAATTGCCAGTTAAAATAGCAGTTAATTATACGTTAGGAGTTAAAAATGGCTATCCAGTGGTTCCCTGGGCGCTTGCATTAACTTCCGCAACAATCCTGGGTTGTGTTTATATCTCTATAAAAACAATGATTTAGTTTGTTTTTGTTCCGTAGTAGTCCAGCCTCATCTTGTTACTTCTACTATTTTTAATACCCACCTTAGTACCCATGAGGCTGTGTTCTATATATACTAGTCATAATTAGTATTGTGGAGCTTATTATGGCAAGGCCTGTAGTTCGTTTAACGGATAAGAAAATAAAATCAATTACTAGCTCCGACAAAGAGCAAACGCTTTCTGATGGTGGCGGACTTCAATTACGAGTTTTACCTACGGGAACTAAGTCTTGGCAGTTTAAGTTCAAAAATCCAATAACTGCAAAGTTCAACAGAATGCCTCTTGGGATATATCCATCTCTATCACTTGCTAACGCCCGCACTAAAGCAATTGAGTATCAGGAGCTACTAGCGCAAGGTATTAACCCAAAAGAACATGAGTTAGCTAAAAAGAAAGCAGAAAGCCGAAAAGCAGCTAATACATTTTTAGCTGCCGCAGAGCTTTGGTTTGAACGAAAACAACCTACTGTGACTGCTCATCACGCAGCTAGAGAGTGGCGAACGCTTGAAATGTATATATTCCCTAAGATGAAAGATATACCGTTAGATAGCATTACAGCGATAGGCACAATTGAAATACTCAGGCCACTAGAGTCTGACGGTAAACATTCCACAATTAAACGTATTTGCCAAAGCTTAAACCAGATCATGGATTACTCAGTAAACCATGGTTTTATTAATGCCAATCCACTAGCAAAAATTATAAAAGTATTTACTAAAAATACTGTCGAGCATATGGCAACGATTAGACCTGAAGAGCTCCCAGGCTTTTTAACCGCTTTGAATAACTCTCAAACCATTCAGGACAAAACCAAGCTTTTAATCTTGTGGCAATTGCACACAATGACTCGCTCAAAGGAAGCCGCTGGCACTAAGTGGACCGATATTAATATCGAAGAAGAGGTTTGGGTTATACCTGCTGAAGAAATGAAGCGCAGAAGAGCCCACAGAGTGCCTTTAACGCCTGCTACCTTAGCAATACTAGAGCAAATGAAGCCCTTAAGTAGCCATCATGAGTATGTATTCCCGAGTGGGCGTAATGAAAATAACCATGCAAGCACCTATACAGTTAATGCAGCTATAAAGCGAAGCTTAGGCTACAAAGATAAGCTGGTGGCACATGGTCTGCGCTCTGTTGCTTCTACTACCCTTCATGAGAAAGGTTACGATAGCCTTTTAGTTGAAGCCTGCTTAGCGCATGCAGACGAAAATGAAACAAGAGCGGCATATAACCGCTCGGACTATTTAGAGCAACGCAGACCAATAATGGAGTGGTGGAGTGAGTATATTTTACAGAGCTCACTTTAGCCTTGAGTGAGCTTGCTCTATTAAAAGTTCTATAGTTTCATTTAGGTGTAACCGTTCTTTTTTTGAAATTTCTTTAAGCTTGATTTTGATATCTTTTCTAAGCATATAGTTTGATGCAACTCTATCGGCATTCTCATTTCGGTATTTTCTTTGTGAGTTTGCCCTTTTGATCTTGATGAAAAAATTTTCTGCGTAGTCAGGGTTTGTTGCATAAGGTAACGTGTCGAAAAAATATTGGATATACGAAATCATACCTTTATTTGAAGTATCTGTTGGTCTAGGCGCAGCAATAAAAGAGTCCTCAGTAATTACTTTAAACTTTTGCTCTATGTAGTTTATTACCCATTTCATGTGCTCGATATCTTTAAATTTTATCCATTCTGTATTCTTTGCAAAGGCATACCACTTTTCTAAGTAATTTTGTATTTCTTGCTCTATGTCTTTTTCGAGTTTTATCGGTGCCTCAGTAATGGTTAATTTTAGTTTACGCTTGCTTTGGGCTAGCACAAAATCTATTAGTGCTAGTAGCTGTATATGAGAGTCTTCTGCAAGTATTGTTTTAGCATCATAATTTTTGTAAATAAGAAATTGAAGGAAATTCATTAACCTTTGGTTCTTGCTAATGCGCTCAAGTTCTGGGAGCGAGGATTTCACATCTATCCATAATTTATGTAGCTGTTCTACGTTTTCGTATGGACTTCTTTTTATAAAGTTAATCTTTTCATCAGTGCCTAAACATTGTTTGTTTGAGAGATAAGCGTAGATAAATGTAATAGCTCGAAGGTTACCATCTAACAAGTCTTGCACTCGATCTTCTTTCGAAAGTTCAGTTTCTAAAGCCATATCACTCCGTAATTTCTTGTTTATTTATAAGTGGTTTTTAAGGTTGTTTGATGAAAATTTATAGTGTTTTTATAGTGTTTTTATAGTGTTTTTATAGTGTTTTTATAGTGTTTTTTTGTGACTGTAATATGCCTACATACATTGAAAAAACAGAATTATCATAAGTTTTTTAAGAGAAAAAAGCTAATTTTTTAATTCCAAGTTATGAAATCTTCCTATTTTGTCACCGTTTAAGTTTCTCGATGCAACTTTTTCCTCAAAATAACTCCAGAGTGAATGATAAAATTATCTTAAAGGTATGAAAGGCTACTTTTCTAAAAAGTGTTGAAATGGTTTTGATGCTTTCTTTTGTTATGTGTCGGATAGGTAAGATATGCCTATTTAACTTAGTTATTGGTAAGTACTTATGATGTAGGAAAATACATAAGTGTCTCTTTGTATACTTACAAAACAAAGAGTACTTATGATGATCAAACAACCACTATACAACCCAATATACCAACAACGTATTGAATCAGTTTTAAACCATGCTGTTGAGCAATATCCTCGATTGAATGTAGTAAGATTTGATTTATACCTCCCTGATTATTATCAGTGCATAGATACACCTAAAGCAGTAGCGAATAATTTAATATCTAGATTCTTTGCTTCATTAAAGGTAAGGCTTAGCATTGACGCTATACAGCGCAGGCGTTTAGGGCATAGAGTTCATGATACAGACTTGTATTATGTCTGGGCGAGAGAGTTTGGGGAGCTTGCTAATAAAGAGCACTATCATATTACGATTTTTATAAATAAGGACAGATTCCACTCCTTAGGTAGCTATGACTATAATTCTGGTAGCTTAGCATCTTTAATTATACAAGCATGGGCTAGTGCACTCAGTATTCCTGCGTATGAAGCGCAAAACCTTATTAACTTCCCTGATAACGCATCTAATTGGATTGAACGAAAATCTAAGGGTTACTTAGCTCAAAAGGCTGCTGTTGGAACAAGGTTAAATTATTTAGCAAAAAATAAAACCAAGGTCTATGGTGATGGCAAGAGAAATTTTGGAACTAGTTGCATACCTAAACAGTATTAACGACTCACTGTTAAAAGCGCCCTAAGTAGGGCGCTGGTTTATTTAATGTCATCTTCATAGATCTTCTGAATTATCTTCAAAATAGCAATCGTATGAATAATGATTCTTATCGTATTGGTATTTAGCAATGTATCCTCCTCTTAGTTATTACTGTCTAAACTTAGTAGCTGTCTTTCTGCAAAAGAAACACATGTTTCACCAACGATAATGTGGTCAAGCACTGTCACGTCAATTAGCGCTAAAGCACTTTCTAGCTTCTTTGTAATGAGTTTGTCTGCCTGTGATGGCGTGGGGTCGCCTGAAGGGTGGTTATGAGCAAAGATAACGCTGGTGGCGTTTTTGCTAAGCACAGACTTAACAACTTCTCTGGGATAAACAGAAGCTGCATTAATAGTTCCAAAAAATAGCTCTTGATAATCAATAATCCGATTTTGGCTATCCAAATACAACGCAGCGAATACTTCACGCTCATATACACCTAGTTTTGCCTTTAAAAAATCTATGGCTGTAGAGGGGCTGTTAAGCGCTCCTAGGCGAGTATATCTTTGCTGCATTATTTCAGCTGCTCTTTCTAAAATTTTATCTTCTAAACATTTAAACTTTGATTCGTATTGCTTGGTTTTAATTAAAGCCATTATTAGGTCCTCAGGTGGATGATGAATACCCCTAAGTGATATATGCCTTCAATATTTTGGATTTAGCCACTAGCTCAAAAAAGTAACTTTCTACATAAATGACATATCTCTTGAACCTATAACGGAGATAGAAAAATGCGTTTAATTAAATTAAAAGAAGTAATCGAAAAAACATCACTTGGCCGCTCAACAATTTATGAGTTTATGGCTAAAGACATATTCCCTAAGCAAGTATCAACAGGAGGAAGGTCGGTAGCATGGGCTGAGTTTGAAGTAGATAATTGGATAATGGAAAGAATAAGTGAAAGAGATAATAGCTGCATTTAGTATGCAGCTATAGATTTATGAGCTTTTAGCTATAGCTGTAATGCATAAAACAGCTACTTTTTCTATTGAAAGGTCTTTTGCATTACTAACCAAGCTATCTAAATTTATTAAATTATCAAAACTCATTAAAAACATCTTATTTCATATTTATCGGCATAAGTAATTAGTTACAGATTGATAGATTTAGCGAATAAAAGTATTTTTAATTTGTGCTTTACCAAGCAGAGGTATATTTTTTAACTTAAAAGTATAATTTTGCTTCAAAATTTATATACTATCGATAGAAACAATTAACCAGCTATGAAATTGTATTCCAAGAATAAATTATTGAAAAATACCTTTCATAATTGTTGATGATAGCTTTGTTATAATTGTATCTAGTTTAACAACAGAGTTTATATTGATTAAGGTTATTTTTATTAAACACAGGTATTAGAGTTGAATGTATTTACAGCGGTAGGCTGCTATGGAAGAGCATAAATGGAAATTAGACCTGAAGACCAAGCCAGATTAGTTATTGATGAAAAGCTAATTCAAGCAGGTTGGGCAATACAAGATAAAAAGCGGATGAACCTCTATGCAGGTACAGAAGGCGTTTATCGTGTTGCTATTCGTGAAATGGATACGTCAACAGGCCCTGTTGACTACATGTTATTTATCAATGGTAAAGCATGCGGGGTCCTTGAAGCTAAAAAGGATGGTATTTCATTAGGTGGGGTAGCAGAGCAAAGCAGCCGCTATAGTTTATCTAAGTCAGCATTTACTCAACGTTGGTTAGATGACTTACCTTTTACATACGAAGCCAGTAGTCTTGAAATTCGTTTTTGTGATTATCGTGACCCTAAAGCACGTAGCCGCAGCATCTTCCATTTTCACAAACCTGAAACCCTCAAAAACTGGCTTGAAGAAGAAAACACACTTCGAGCGCGTATGCACCACCTGCCTGAATTAAATACCGATGGCTTACGTGACTGTCAAATAGCAGCCATTACAGGCATTGAAGAATCACTTAAAAAAAATAAGCCCCGCGCATTACTGCAAATGGACACAGGCTCAGGAAAAACCTTTACCGCCGTTACTCAAATTTACCGTCTTGCTAAATACGCCAAAGCTAAACGAGTATTGTTTTTGGTTGACCGTGGTAATTTAGGTCGTCAGGCTAAAAAAGAATTTGAACAATACGATACCCCTTTAGATGGTCGTAAGTTTACCTCTCACTACAATGTAAACATGCTTGGTACTACAGGTGTTTCCGATACCACTAAAGTAACCATTTCAACTATTCAGCGATTGTATTCTCAACTATCAGGAACGGAGTTAGATGACGATGCCGATGAACGTTCAGGTTACGAAGTAGAATCTAATAGCGAATCAAAACAGCCACGTACCGTGAACTATAACCCTGAAATCCCAATTGAAACCTTTGACCTCATTATAATCGATGAATGTCATCGCTCTATTTATAACTTATGGCGACAAGTCATTGAGTACTTTGACGCCTTCTTAATTGGCTTAACGGCAACACCCACCAAAAAAACCATCGGCTTTTTTAATCAAAGTTTAGTGTCTGAATATACCCATGAAGATGCAGTAATTGATAAAGTTAACGTAGGTTACGATATCTACCGCATTAAAACGAAAAAGTCAGAAGAAGGTGACTTAATAGAAGCAGGCACCGCCGTACAAGTACGTGACCGCTTAACGAAAAAGAAACGCCAAGAAATTCTCGACAAAGATGAAAATTATAATAAAAAGCAACTTGATCGAAGTGTTATAGCCCCTAATCAAATATTAACCGTATTAACCGCATTTAAAGACAACTGTTTACCCGACTGTTTTAGTGGACGTACTTGGGTACCTAAAACGCTGATATTTGCTAAAGATGATGATCACGCCGATCGTATTGTTGATAAAGTACGAGAAGTGTTCGATGAAGGGAACAGCTTTTGTAAAAAAGTCACTTACCGTGTTGGTAAAAAAGCAGCAGAAGATACTATTGCAGAGTTTCGTACTAGCCCCAGGCTGCGTGTAGCCGTAGCCGTAACCGTAGACATGATAGCAACAGGTACCGACATTAAGCCGTTAGAATGTCTTATTTTCATGCGTGATGTGCGCAGCCAAGCCTACTACGAACAAATGAAAGGTCGAGGTACCCGTGTTATTGATGTTGATTCACTTCACGCGGTAACACCAGATGCCATAGCAAAAACTAAGTTTGTGTTAGTTGACGCGGTAGGTGTAACAGAAACAGACAAAACTGAAAGCCAATCAATGGAGCAAAAACCTTCAGTTTCAACTGAAAAGCTGATGGAACAAATAGCCCGTGGTGACAGAGACGCAGAAACATTACGTAGTTTAGGCAATCGCTTAATACGACTAGATTTAAAGCTTGATGATAAACAACGCGCAGCACTCAGCGAATTAATGGGTAAACCGCTACCCTTAGTCGCTGGTGAATTAATACATGCCACTAATGAAGAATACTTAGAACAACAAGCAAAAGTTGAATTTGGCACCGATGCGCCAACCCAAGAGCAACGAGATCAGGTTTACCTACCGCTAGCAAACGAAGCAATAAAGCTGTTTCACAATCCTGATGTGCGTGAAACTATTGAAGACGTAAGGCGGAATACTGACCAGATAATTGATGAAAGTGCTGACGAGCTAATAGATGCAGGTTTTGATGAAGAAAAAGCACAACACATCATTCAAAACTTTAAACAATTTATTAATGATAATAAAGCCGAATTAACCGCAATTGAGTTAATTTTCAGCAAACCTTATCAACAGCGTCACTTAAGTTACGAACAAATAGAAGAATTGGCTGAAAACATTCAAGCGCCGCCGTATAATCTCGCCTCAATAGAAGTATGGAAAGCCTATCAGCAATTAGAAGCAGCTAAAGTAAAGGGTGTACCGTCTGCAACGCTACTTACTAATATTGTAAGTTTAATCAGTTACGCTACAGGCTTAAAAGATGTATTAGAGCCGTTCCCAGAAGTAGTAGAGCGTCGGTTTGATAACTGGTTAACCCAGCAGCAACAAACCGGTGTTGAATTTAATGCCGGACAGCTTGAATGGCTAGCGCTGATAAAAGAGCAAATAGCTCAAAACGCAGAAATGATGATAGAAGACTTTGACTATGCCCCATTTACTCAACAAGGTGGCGTACTTAAAGCAAAGCAGTTATTTGGTGACAAACTAGATAATGTAGTGAATGAATTAAATGGATATTTAATTGCTTAAATATCAAATGAGAAACTATAAAAAATGATAAAAGAACTACCAGAATCATGGAGTTTAATAAGCTTCGGTGATTTTTTAGATATTCAGGGGGGTAGCCAACCACCTAAGAGTGCTTTCAAAAGTGAACCAAGTGATGGTTATATTCGACTTTTACAGATTCGAGATTTTGGTAAAAAACCTGTACCCACTTATGTCCCTAAAGACTCAGTAACAAAGCTATGTGAAAAAGATGATATTTTCGTCGCACGATATGGAGCCTCACTAGGTAGAATCCTCACTGGTATGGAGGGTGCGTACAATGTTGCGTTAGCAAAAGTTATTTATAGTAAAGCTCTATTCGAAAAAAAATATCTCTTTTATCTATTGAAAACCTCTATTTTTCAGGCGCCTATCATGATGATTTCTAGGTCTGCTCAAAATGGCTTTAACAAAGGTGACCTGTACCCAATTGAGATACCTGTAGCGCCAAAAAAGCAGCAACTTGCTATCTCGAATAAAATAGAAGAACTCTTTTCCCATATCGATGCTGGTGTTGCAGGGCTAAAACAAGCAAAAGCTAAACTACAGCAATACCGCCAATCCGTATTAAAAGATGCAGTCACCGGTAAGTTAACGGAAACCTGGCGTGAACAGAACGCTGATAAACTTGAACCTGCAGTTGAATTACTTGAACGCATTTTACAAGAACGCCGGGCAAACTGGGAAGCCGAACAACTTAAAGCTTTTGAAGAAAAAGGCAAAGTGCCTAGAGATGATAAGTGGAAAGATAAGTATAAAGATCCCCTCCCTCCTGAAACTGAAGATGTGCCGGATATCCCAATTGAATGGGGTTACTTAAGACTTGAAGCTATCTCAAATATTCAAGGTGGCATTACCGTAGATGCTAAACGAAAGTCAGATGAAACAACATTGTTACCGTATTTGAGGGTAGCAAATGTCCAAAGAGGTTATTTAGACCTATCCAAAATGAAAGATATTAGAGTTCCTAATGACAAAGTAGATAGCCTGTTACTTCAAGACGGAGACATTCTATTCAACGAAGGTGGCGACAGAGATAAGCTAGGGCGCGGCTGGGTATGGCGTAATGAAATCGATAAGTGTATCTATCAAAACCATGTGTTTAGAGCTCGTTTATATAGTAATGAGCTTGTGCCTGAGTTTGTATCTATCTTTGGTAACACAATAGGAAAAGAATACTTTATAAAACAAGGTAAACAGACAACTAATCTAGCATCAATAAATAAAACTAAACTAAGCGCTTTTCCAGTGCCTTTTTGCTCATTAAATGAAATGACAAAGATTATTGAATTTGTAACTAACAAAGTCGGTAAAACAGATCGTACAATAATCGAATTAGATAAAAAAATATTGCATGCTAGTCAACTTAAGTCTTCAATTTTAGCCAAAGCTTTTTCAGGCGAGTTAATTGAGAATATCGAAACGGATGAAACTGCGGAACAACTACTCGAAAAAATCCAAGCTGAAAAACAGCTTTTAGAAGAAAAAGCTAAACTTGCCAAAAAGAAACCTAACACGAGAGCAAAAAAAATGGATAAACAGCCAATTATTAATGTGCTTAAAAAAGCAAAGAAAGCATTAAGCGTGGATGAGTTGTTTGAGCAAGCGGGTTTTCAAAATGATGTTTCACCTGAAGGCATTGAAGCCTTTTACCAAGAGTTAAAAATAGTTACTGAGAATGAAAACGTAACAGTAACGCCTGTTATGTTGAAAGAAAAGAAGCAAGGTGACAAATTTGAATACAAGGAAGTAAAAGAAAATGAAGCTGGATAAACTATGGATCAGTGAGTTTAAAAACCTCAAAGACATTGAAATTGATTTTGACCAAGGCGAGTTGGTAACGGTTGTTATTGGTTGGAATGGTGCGGGTAAGTCAAATGTCATTGAAGCTTTGGTTATAATATTTCGCGACCTCGATTTACATAAAGAGCCCTTGTTTTCATACAAGCTTGAATACATTTGTCGTGGTAATCGTATTTTAGTTGATGCAACAGATACCAAAGTAAAAAAAGAACAATACAAAGTACTCATTCACGAAGAAGGAAATGCAGAAAAAGTAATTACCGATAAATACATAGATTTTTTTAATAACAAAGAGCGAGAATATTTACCTTCAAATGTTTTTGGTTATTACTCTGGCCCGAGTGATCGTTTAGCTACGCACTTTTACGACCATCAACGTAAGTTTAGGGATCAGCTGCTATACCCTGAAAAGTACGGTTTAGATGAAAAAACACTTCCATTAAGGCCGTTGTTTTATGCTCAAAAAGTTCATAGTAATTTTGTATTGCTTTCATTCTTTTTAAGTGCGGATGAAAAAGTTAAAAAGTTCTTAAAAGAAAAGTTATTTATTGAAGATATTGAGTCAGTATTGTTTGTTCTTAATAAGCCTGATTGGACAAGTAAAGAAGGTGACCCCAGGTTTTGGAATGCAACTGGCGTTGTAAGGCCATTTTTAGATAGACTCTTTTCTGCTTCTTTAGCGCCAATGCGTAAGAAGATAAAAGTACCACACCCAATGAAAAAGAACCCTGAAAATGTAGATGCATTATTTCTTTACCTAAAAGATATAGAAGCTTTACAAGACGTGGGCAAAGAAACATCAGATAAAGACTTTTTTAAATTACTTGAAAGTATCTATTTTTCAAACTTGATTCATGAAGTACGAATTAGAGTTAAGATAAAAAATAAAAACGGTACCGATGAATCACTAACTTTTAGAGAGTTAAGTGAAGGTGAACAACAGTTAATTACCGTACTTGGTTTATTACGCTTTACACGTGATGATGAATCCTTGTTTTTACTAGATGAGCCTGATACCCATTTAAATCCTGCGTGGAGTATGGAGTATATTAACTTTTTGAAAGAAGTAGCTGGCTTTAATTTAGATGCTAAAGAAGACACAGGTGATAAAGATGATGCAGAATCAGGCACTGTTGATAACAGCCATATCGTTCTAGCAACACATGATCCCATTGTTATTTCTACCCTTAAGCAAGAACAAATTAAAATAATGAAGCGTGATGAAGACAGCTTAAAAGTTTTTGCTGCGTCACCGCTTTATGAGCCTAAAGGCATGGGCTTCTCCGGTATTTTGATGAGTGACATGTTTGGCTTACGTTCTGATTTAGACCCTAAAACACTAGCTAAGCTTGATGAACACGCGATTTTACTAGCAAAAGAAGAGCGTTCAGAGCCAGAAGAAAAGCGTTATAAGCAGCTACAAGAGCAATTAGACAAATCAGGCTTTCTTGATGCTTACTCAGACCCATATTTTTCTGCTTTTGTTAAAGCATGGGGTAGAAAGCATGGTGACAAGTTATTTTCCCAAACTTTCTTATCGGATGGAGATAGGAAACAACTAGCCGATATGACGGATGAAATACTTGCCGAGCTTGATGCAGAAGAGGCAGAAAAGTAATGCGTTATATTGACATAGATGAAGTCGACTTGGATCTTCCTGATAACTGGGATGACACAGTCGAGCAGGCTTGGGAATATGTGAATGGTAAGGTAGAAGAAGCGGAAGCTGCAACTATTGTTAAAGCAGGAGTAGAGGGGTGGACTCCTGAGCAGCAAACAGAGAAGATTGCTGTAGCTAAAGATAAGGCCCGGAAAAAAGCTATCGGTGCAAAAAGTAATGTGTGGGGTCAATTAAGTACCATTATGTCAAAGCGCTCACATGGTAAATGTTGGTACTGTGAAAGCAATGAGCTCAGGTCCGACAATCCAATCGACCATTTTAGGCCTAAGGGAAAAGTTGCTGAATGCCCAGGGCATCCAGGTTACTGGTGGCTAGCATTTGACTGGAAAAATTATCGTTTTGCTTGTACTTTTTGCAATTCTAGACGAGTTGATGTTGAAACAGCTGGTGGTAAACAAGATCATTTTCCTGTTTTTACCCCACCAGATTGGAATAAGTCTGAAGGTGACAATAATTTAGAAAAGCCTAAACTGTTAGATCCTGCTGATGAAGACGATTACAAGCTTCTTACATTTAATAAAAATGGGGAAGCTTGCCCTAACTGTGATGATGAAGACACTGAAGATTTTCAAAAAGCCAAAGAGTCTATTGAAAAATTTCATTTGAACCATAGCCCAACAAAAAAAGCACGAAAGGCAATAAAGCAAAAAATAATGCAAGTTGTCGCTGATACAAATGAGCTGTTAGCTAAAGGCATTGATATTAAATCAGGCCAAATCAAGTCTAATAAAAAGGAACTTATTAAATTAATTAGACCTTCTTGTACCACCACAAAGTTTAATACTGCGGCAAAACTATATCTAAGAGAATTCGAAGATAATGTGTGGGTTAAAGAAATATTAGATAGAGACTAGTAATGAATAATGTAAGTACAACAGAAATAGTAAACCGCGTTTGGAATTATGCGCATGTATTACGTGATGAAGGCGTAGGTTATGGCGATTATGTAGAACAACTCACCTATCTTATTTTTTTAAAAATGACAGCTGAGCGTGTTGCAGGTGGTCAAGAAGGCGAAAGCTTAGCGACAGAGCAGTGGACCAAGTTAGTTAAGCTTGATGGTTCAGATTTAGAAAAAGAATATCGTCATACCCTAGAAACGCTTGGTGAGCAGAAAGGTACTTTAGGTACTATTTTCCGTAAAGCTCAGAATAAAATTCAAGACCCGGCAAAGCTTGAACGTTTGATAGACATGATCAACAAAGAATCATGGTCAACGCTAAGCATTGATGTAAAAGGGGCTATATATGAAGGCTTACTGCAAAAAGGCGCTGAAAGTGAGAAGAAGGGGGCAGGCCAGTACTTTACGCCGCGCCCAATTATTGAGGCGATTGTTGATGTAATGCAACCACAACCTATGCAGGTTATTGCAGACCCTGCATGTGGAACAGGTGGCTTTTTAACGGTTGCTCACGACTATATTACTAATAATAAAGATCGCCTGCTCTCTAAAAAAGAAGCACGTTTTTTAAAACATGAAGCTTTTAGAGGTAATGATATTTCAGATTCGGTTGCTAGATTATGTGCAATGAATTTGTATCTGCATGGTATTGGTACTGAAGAGTGCCCTATATCAACATCTGATGCGCTAGCTAAAGAGGTTGGCGCTAATAAAGTTGATATGGTTTTAGCAAATCCACCATTTGGTAAGAAAAGTTCAGTTACTATTATTAGTGAAAAAACAGGTAAAATTGAAAAAGAAAAGCTTACATACGAGCGTGAAGATTTTTGGGCAGACTCATCAAACAAACAACTCAACTTTGTTCAGCACATTGGCAATATGTTAAAAGTTGGTGGTAAAGCTGCTGTGGTATTACCTGATAACGTTTTGTTTGAAGGTGGTGCTGGCGAAACCATACGTAAAGAGCTATTAACGCGTTTTAATCTTCACACCATTTTACGACTGCCAACGGGTATTTTTTACGCTCAAGGTGTTAAAGCGAATGTTTTATTCTTTGATGCAAAGCCAGCGTCTAAAAAAGCATGGACCGAAAATGTGTGGGTTTATGATTTTAGAACCAACGTGCACATGACACTTAAAACTAAAAAATTAACACGTACAGACTTTGATGAATTTGTAGACTTATTTTCAGCTTCAGACATTAAAAAACGCATTTCAAATTGGCAAGAAGAAGAGCGTGAAGAAGATGGTGGGCCAGGCCCCGATGGCCGCTGGCGTCAGTTCAGCTACGATGAAATTATTGCCCGCGATAAAACTAACCTTGATATCTCATGGTTAAAAGATGATTCGTTAGAAGATACCGAAAACCTTCAACCACCCGCTGTTATAGCTAGTGAAATTGTAGAGCTACTTACTGCTGCTTTAGAAGAGTTTAAAAGCGTGGAAGAAGCGTTAGCTGATGACGATGAAGAGTTTATTGTAGTTGAATAACTTTGACCTATGAGGGTTTCATGACAGTATCTGTATCACACATAACGCACATTGATAACTTGGCTAGTATTTTAGGCCAAGGTTGCTTATGGTCTGACGCTAAACGTATTGAGCTTGGTTTAGTTAACCAAAATATAGGTTATACCCATATTAAACAACGCCGTTTAGTTCGTCCTGTAAAAGTGGCTGCGGGTGGTACGATTGGTCAGTATGTGCCGTTTAATTTTTGCCCGCGTTCAGTCATGTTGTATGTTATTCATTGCGGGCATGATGATTTTGACGGTGGGCAAGATAAGGTATTACACTTAATTAGTGACACAGGAACAGTTCGCTTGAGTAATCAGCATTGCTTTTTTACTGATATTCATGCTGATTTAGACTATGCAGAGCAGATTGATGATTTTACACGCATTAATGAGTTGGATATTAAACGTATTATTAATGAACGCTATTGGCACGATTTTAAAGAAGAAAAACAAGCTGAGTTTTTAGCGTTTGAATCTGTACAATGGGCAGCTATTCGCCAAATAGGCGTAAAAACAAAAGATGTGGCTGATGAAGTGAGTGCTTTACTTCAAAATGCACAGCATAAACCTGAGGTCTTAGTTAGACCACAGTGGTACTACTGAGGTTAAGATGATTACTTATCAAACAGGCAATATATTACATGATCAAGCTGATGCTATTATCAATACAGTTAACACTGTAGGGGTAATGGGTAAAGGGCTTGCTTTGCAGTTTAAAAAGGCCTTTCCAGATAATTTTAAGGTATACAAAAAAGCCTGTGACGACAAAGAGCTGGTAACAGGTGAAGTGTTAACTGTTGAGCTTAACTCTATTAATGCACCATTTTATATTATTAACTTCCCCACTAAAGCGCATTGGAAAGGTAAGTCTAAGCTTGAATATATAGAGCAAGGGCTTAACAGCTTAAAAGCTGAGGTAAAACGATTAGGTCTTAAATCAGTTGCTTTACCAGCACTGGGAAGCGGCTTAGGTGGCTTAGATTGGCGTGCTGTTGATTCACTAATACAGCGTTCTTTAGCTGAGTTACCAGGCGTTGAGTGGCGTGTATATCCGCCACAAAATGCACCAAGTGCTCAGGCTATGCCTAATAAAACTAAAAGACCCGATATGACCTTGGGTAGAGCCGCCGTTTTAGGCTTGATTGAGCGTTATACCTCTACAGGGTTTGGATATCGTTTATCACTACTAGAAGTGCAAAAGCTGGTTTATTTTTTAACTGCTGCCGGTGAGCCTTTAAACAAAGTGGTATTTCAAAAGCATCATTATGGCCCTTACGCTGATGTGCTACGCCATGTACTAGATAAAATGGAAGGTCACTTTATTACAGGTTATGCAGACGGTATAAATAAGCCTGATACGCCTATAGAGCTTAAAGATGATGCTGCTATCGAAGCACTGAATTATTTGCAAGAATGCCCAGATACAAAACAACGATTTGATAAAGTAGCTAGGCTAATAGAAGGCTTTGAGTCGCAAAACGGTATGGAACTACTTTCAACTGTGCATTGGGTTGCCACTAATGAGTTAGAAGGTAATAACATTACTGATGAAGAGCTTATTAATACAGTACATAGCTGGAATGCTAGAAAATCGCAAATGAAGCCCACCCATATCCTTGCTGCTTGGAACAAGCTAAAACAAGAAGACTGGCTAAATTTAAAAGCACAAACAGCTTAAAACTATTTTAAAGGGAAGCGTATAGCTTCCCTTTTATGCCGCGTTTTTGGCTGGGCTTTGAATACCAGATTAACTTACTTAGGTTACCCTTCGAAAAACTGGTTGCTCTGTGAGTCTTTGTAGAAATACTTCAATTTTAAGTTTATGTTATTTTTTATTTCGCTGAACCATGTTAAGTCTTCTGTGAGTGGGGCATTACCACCAACAATCCATATTTCACTACAAGATTCAGTACCTGGATATAAAGCATATCGAAGTAATTGACCAATAGCGGCTTCAATATCCTCTTTAGCATTTGATTTGAATTTTAGCTCAGCAACAATGTTTACGTTCGTTTCTGTGCTCTTTAGAACTACATCACGAATGTGGGCACGCCCTAAGTCTTCGCTTTGCTTTGCAATCGTATTGTGACGATATTCTGAGTTATGCAACCACTGAATAAACTGCCCCTCTAATTCAGCTTCTCGATATTGAACCTCTATAGATTCAACTTGCTTTCTTATAGCTGTTTTTAATGTTACATCGTCATCTTCCTCTAACGCTAAAGTCTTTAAATGTTCTTCTTCGTAAACTACCCAAAGAACGATATTAATAAGTAGCTCATCATATTCATGATCTATGTTATTACGGATAAATTCCTTTAATCGAATATTGGCGTCGAACCAATTAGAATATTGATATTTAAACCCCCATTTTTGGGTGAAATATGAGCATATATATTTAAATTTTTGATCAGTAATAGTAGTAGAGAAATATTTAGGAGCGATGGCTGCAAAAACACGATTAAGTAGTGCTGTATGTAATGCCCTTACTTTGCCATCGTCTTTTAGTTTTTGTAATGCATCGATACATTCGTCATAAGATGCCGAGGTTTGGTCATCAATTATTTTCAGAGTAATACTTTTTAAGGTACTTTTAGATAATTCGAACTCCTCTTTAGATAATGCACCTTGTTTTAAGCTTGAGATATCATTGTCTCGGCTATACCAAAGATCCGATAGTAGTTGATCGCTTATGTCAGTTTGGTTTTTAGCGCTTGATACAGCGCTAACAATTTTTTGATAGCCTATGTACCAATCATGACGCTCAAGTTTATATGAAGAAATCATTGCACTGAAAAAACTGTCAAGGTGTAGTGCTTCTGTATTGGCGTAATCAGTAGGGATATTCGGTAAGCGGGTGATATTGAATTCAGTTATGAAATTACTTAAAAGCTCTAATTCGTTAAGCTCAGAAACTGTCTTTTCTGTAAGTTTTTCCCTAGTGGACGTTAGCACTAAAGAACTGATATTGTAATTAAACTTATACTCAATACCGCTACTGGTGAATCTAAAAGCAATATAAATTCCAATAGCGCGACCAGCATCACGTTCTCTTCTGCCTACACATACTTCCCATTTATTAGATGTAGGATCGCGAAAATATATATCTAAACTCTTCTGATTATAAAGTTCTAACAACTTAAAAAAGGCAGGAGATACATCATCTGTCCAATTTACGGAGTATTTTTTGTAGCTAGGGTGATCTTTTATAGAGGCTATGAGCGTCATATTAAGTTCCTTCTCTTATGATTAAAAGTAATTACATAACTTATAGTACATAGATTACGTTGGTTTTATTACTCTTTTTATTTTTAGAAGTACTATACCTCTCTTCTGTAGTAAACTTACTTATTATTACGAAAAGTACAAAAGCATAGTTTTACTTTTAGTACCCACATTAGTACCCATAGGCTGCGGCCTTTAATTAAAGGTCATATAAATCAAATGAGTAGAGCAGGAATACAGTGGTTCCCTGGGCACATGAATAAAGCCCGCAATGAAATTAAAGAAATAATGCCACAAATGGATGTGATCATTGAAGTGCTTGATGCGCGCATTCCTTATAGTAGCGAAAATCCGATGGTGGCAACCTTGCGTGAAGGTAAGCCGGTCATCAAAATTATGAACAAAGCTGATTTAGCTGATCCTAAAATGACTCAAATCTGGAAAGATTATTTTGAGCAAGAAAACGGTGTTAAAGCTATTTCTTTTGGACATGATAAAGCGGCTGAAGTACATCGCATTAACGAACTTTGTAAAAAATTGGTGCCGCATAAAGTGGGTGCCGATAAGCAAATTAAAGCCATGATAATGGGTATTCCTAACGTAGGTAAATCTACGTTAATTAATGTATTAGCTGGGCGTATAGTTGCAAAAACAGGTAATGAACCTGCGGTAACTAAAGCGCAGCAACGCATTAAGCTTGAGGATGGCATTATGCTTTACGATACGCCAGGTATGCTTTGGCCAAAAGTAGAGAACGAAAACTCAGGTTATCGTTTAGGTGCTACAGGCGCTATTCGTGATACAGCGCTTGAGTATGAAGAAGTAGCTAGCTATACCGCTGAATACTTATTGCGTGCGTACCCAGAGCTTTTAAAAGCACGTTATAAAATTGCCGAACTTCCTGAAAGTGATTGGGAGTTTGTTGAAATGGCGGGTAAAAAGCGTGGCTGTATTCGTGGTGGTAATCAAATCGACACGTACAAAATGTCTGAAATACTAATTAACGAATTACGTGATGGCATTATTGGTCGCATTACAATGGAAACTCCGCAAATGCGTGAGGAAGAAGAAGTAATGGTTGCTGGTTTACGTGCCGCTGCAGAAGCTAAAAAACAAGCTAAAGAAGAAGAGAAACTTCAACGCCGAGCACGAGCGCGTAAAAACCGTCGTTAATAATTAACCTGAACCTAGGGCGTGTTGACCTTTCGTGGTTGAATTTGCAGCAGTATATTTGGTATTTGGGCAAGGCAGAGCCTATGTAGTGTGGTTATTCTCCATAAATAGGCGATAACGCAGCATAAATGCCAAACATGCGCTGCCCTTTGGGTTCTTTCTAGGGACGATTGACTCTTTGTTGCCTACATGGATGTAGGTAAGCGGCGTGAGCAGGACGCGGAAGCTTTGCTCGGTATTTACTTAGCCCACTAGGTTACAAACCTCGCGCCGCGATTAAATCGCCCCTAGATTGAACAAATTTCAATCCACAAAGGTCAACAAGCCCTAGAATAATAAATCTATCTCGAGCAGCTATTTTCAGCGCTAACTGCGTTGAATTTACTTGCAATAGGCCAGCTATTGACGCGTAAATTCGCCTTGTTTTCACTGAAAATCTCTGGCTAGAGAAAATAAATTTAAATATCACCATGACTCAATACGTTAGTAAATCTCTTAACCAGAGTTCAGGTTATTTAGCGTTATAAGTAACTTAAATTTGTTAAATTGCAGACATAAAAAAAGCCCGTAAGGGCTTTTTTAGTTTCATATCTACCGTCACCGATATGAGCAATGTAGCAAGTAAAATAGGGCGGTTACTTATTATCAACATCAAGGGGCGTTGCGGTCCATAATAAGTAACCATAGCTGTTAACGTGCGCTACACGTTGTTTCAGGGTCAGAAACAATTAATCAATTCATTCCGTCACAAGCCAGTATGTCTTCCGTCTTGTTGATATTGATTATCAGTTAGATCTAACTATCTGTCAACACCTAAATGCAAATAATTCCTATTATCTCTTTGTTTGTTTTGTAAGCTAATGTTAAGTATGAAAAAGAATAATAATCTAAGCTGTTTGACTAACCAGTAGAGCTTTAATTCGATATATCTAATAGTGATTTTTATTTATTAGAGCTAATTGATTAATGCAGGAGAGGGGTTTTCGTTTGTATTTTAAGCTTAGAGCCTTAGGGCTATGTCTTTGGAAAAGTTTAGCGAGCTTTAATGTGAATGCTCTATAAGGTTTGGACATAAAAAAACCCCAGTAATTGGTATGTCCAACTATTGGGGTTACTTCATTTACTGCGCATTTTTAATTGGGATTATACTATTGGTTATTAGCGTAGTAGGCGTTTTCACCACTTACGTTTGTTTTTAACAAATCATTTTTTCTTTGTAACTCTCTAAGAATAACGATTCGCTTAGCTGGAATATTAAGATTGTTTAAGCGAGGAAAGCTATGCTGAGGGATCAGTAATGCTTTATCCCAATTACTAATAATAATATCGTAAGAGTCTCGGTGCTTAGGACCTGTTACATCAGTAATGTCATAATTATCGATGGTAAAAAGAGCTGTTTTTTTATTTTTTAACTTATTTAGTAAATCGTTATCTGCATACAAACTCAGGTGAGCAAGTAAATCATTATTAAAGTCATTAAAATATGCTTTTTTATCTTTATACATGGTCGATACATTAAGAAGGTTACTGCTGTAATTAGTGCCTCTATTTGAATTAATAAATTCTTGAGCGTTATCAATTAATGAAGGCATTAAGTTATTCGCGGTGTATGCCTGAGTTCTAATATTTGGTGAACCGATATAGCCTTTATATAAGCCATACATTACAAGAGGGTTATTTTTATTTAATGGCATTAATATTTTGTATTCAATGTCATCTAAACTAAGTTCTTGCCCGTTATATGTGAATAGCTTTTTGTAAAAGAAGCTGCTTTTATCAGCCACGTCATAAGATAAACTATTAGTGTCTTTTGGGTAGCGCTGAGCTAATTCATTTATTACTGCTACATTATGTAGATTCAGCCAAAATGCAGTTTGTTCTTCATTACTTAATTTACTAAGTTGGTTATTTGCTAAATAACTAAGAAGATTACTTTGTATAGCTGCAATTGATTTTTTTAATTCTGGATCATCAATAAATTGCTCATAATAAAAGCGGTTTGCTTCTGCATCAGTCGCTCGGTTACTTCCGAGGTTAGGACCTTGCTCATTTTCATCATAGGAAATGTACGATCTATCTGAACGAGCCAATTCAAGCACAGAAGCTTGTAAAACAGTATTGTATTGAGAATAGTCAACTGCAAAGTTAGCAGTTACTTGATTTTTACTGCTTAAAGACTGTGTAGTATTGCTACTTTCAGCAAAGCACGGGGCTGACAGTAACGTACTCAGTATTACAGATTTAGCTATTAATTTGATCATATTATTTCCCTCGATGATTATATCCAATATTATTTACTGCTGTTTATTTTGTGAACAAATCAATGGTATGTATTAAATTAAACCTAGTCAAGTTATGGCGTTTTATTAGCCATTATTCTTAGATTAATTTGCTTTACGAGTACTTTATCTTGTTTGTTTAGGCTCCCTACAATAAGCAAAAAGTCACTACCGTCAGTTTTTATTACTTTAATACTTGTATTATCAAGTTTGGTTTTACCGTATGTGGTTTCTATTTTTTCTATATCTTTAAAGTGACTTAAATCTGATTCAAGCTTACCGTCATCGTTTTTGTAGTAACTAAAAATATAGTTCTCGGTTATTCCGTTACCGTCTTCTCGGTAATCAAACATTGCATCGCTATAAAAATAGAGTATTTCTTCGTTTTCAGGTGTTAGGCGATTACGTTTTAAAAAGTGTACTTGGTAAGGCCATAAACTATCGCCTTTTATAATTGCAGCATTGGGTAAAATATTTACTTCTTGAAGTACGCCTAAAAATAATAGAGGTGCAAACGCAAGCGAGATTAAATACTGCCTAATTCGCCAGTGCGAGTTGTAATGTAGGGCTTCTTTACTTGTATCGGTTTGTTCAATGTAACTAACTAGAGGCAACCAGAAAAATGGCATTATACAAATCACTATGGTTGCGTATTCGTCCATACGATAAGCAAAGGCGCTGGCGACTACCATTAGCCAGAGTGTTAAGGCAGTCCAGTTAGGCATTACTCTATTTTTGTTTAACTGTTGTTGGCTGTGCTTTGCAAGTGCGAGATACAAAGGGTAATACCATAAAAACGCAAATATACCTCGAGCAATAGGCATAATACTTGAGTTATCGCGCTCTTTAATGGTTTTAAAGTTACGATAACTCCAGTAGTTAACAAATATGCCTAAACTTAAAATACTGTAAATAATAAACTTACTTATAGACACTGCATAAAATGGACTATCTTCAAATTTAACTTTTTTTGCTGACTCTAATCGCCAATCGGCGAAAAAGAATATGAGTACTAAAATATAGCCAGCCAACACATATTTAAGCCAGCTATAACCAAAGCTATCTAGCACATCAGCTGTTGTTTGAGGTGTTTCGGTCGTTTCCGCGTATTTTAGAATAGGGTAGTGGGTTGCTGATATTAACTTTTTACGCTGTGCTAAATAATCATCTATTTGAGCGGCTTTAATATGATCTTGTTTTGCGTAATAGTCATAACTCAGTGTTAAAACGTTATCATTAAATTCAGTAGTTGTTTTTAGATTGAAGTAGTTGTTATCAATTTCTTGTTGATCGCTATCAAATCCCCAACCTTTTTCTGCAAAATGTAGTTTTATTGTGGTGTTAATTATATTGGGGTAGCCAAAGTAGAGTGGGTCGGTGCGATTTACCTGCTTTGGTTCGTAAACGCTATTTTGTATTTCACTCGCATAAAAACTAGCTTCGTAGCCTTCGTCTGTTTTTTCCCAAAATTCACTAATTAAATACGATTCTTTGGTTATTAGTTTACCCGTTTGTTCTTGCTCACTAATTGCCATTGCTTCATTGATTGATAAGCCATTTAAAAAACTTTGGTAATACTCGAAGTAAGATTTAGCAACGCTATTTAGACCACTGCTGGCTATATTGCTTCTTCGGTTAATTGCTTCAAATTCAGCATAAGTGTACTGGGTTTCAAAACGTGATGGCTCAGATACTTTTTCAGCAATGAAAAAGTTATCCTCTACAGATACATTTGTATGTACAGGTTTTTGCGCCATTGAAGTTAAAGCGCTTTCACCTTTATCAATAATTAGGGCATAGCCATAATCAGGCTGTGCTAAATATTCAAGAGTACCTCGTTGGTAGCTAACCGTAGGATCGAGCCAGTAGCGTTTTCCGTTTTGTTTAAGCGTAACAATTACGTGATTAAATACACTTGCAGAAGGTGGAAGTTCTTTTAAACGTTTGGTTTCCTCTGTATCAACTAGCGCAGGAAAGGCTTCTATATCCATCGCTTTTAATAACGAAATAAGCAGTACTGTTTTATCTTTACAATCGCCGTATCGTAGCGAAAGCGTTTCTGAAGCTGACGTTGGTTGATGCGAGTTAGTGCCCATTTCAAGCCCTAAATATCGAACTTCATCTTGGCTAAAGCGCAGTGCTGCTGCAATTTTGTCTGATGTTTTTGTGTGTTTTGCTTTTATTTCTTCAGCTACATCCAAAATGCTGTTTGGGGTTTCTATGGCTGATTGATAAAGCGGATATGCCCAGTTAACTACCTGACCCCAATCGTCAAACTCAGAAAAGTAAACTTGTGTATACGGGTCGTACCACGTTGGGGTTTGAGAATTCTGCTCGAGTAAGGGTTCTTCAAAAAGAGTTATAGAATAATCTTTGCCATATTTGTTAAGCGTTTCTTGAATATCTGCTGTGCCGTTTATTGTATTAATATGTAAAGGCGTTTGTTTACCCCAAAGTACACGCATATTTTGTTGCACTACGGGTACCGACCAGTTAAGCGTGCGCCTTGTACTAAATTTATTAGCATATATAGGGTTGCTACCTGTCACTGTGTAGCTGTAATCGAGTATGTCGCCACTGCGCATATCATCAATAATAATATTGAGTGATAAGCTACCATTATAAATACGATCAGCTAACTCAGATTCACCTTGTATAACCGTCATTCTCGCACTACCAAGCTTATCAATACGCTCATTATTTCTGATAATCGTTAAGCTATTTAGTGTTAGCGACTCGTAACTTGGATCAAAATCAAGATTAAGCTGGCTTATATAATCAACACCGCTTTGATTCAATGCCTGCATAACCAACCGTGTATAGCGTTGCTGTTTTTGTTTGCTCGGTATATAGGATTGGTTGTCTAGCAGTAAATACAAAGTGCCATCACGTACTTTTGTTTTATCTGTTTGTTCAGGCTGTTTTATTTTATGAGTATTAACCCAATCAGCGGGTGGATCTAATTCATATTGCTGAGCAACAGCACTACTGCATGAAATGAATAAGCAAAAGGTTAGTAGGTAAGAGACAAGTGGGGAGGAGTTCCATATCATTTTAGGTTCTTATTGTTGTTGTTTTATGCATATATACTGAAAGTGAAATGTATCAAATTTCGGCATTTTCAACAATATAATGTTAATAGCATCTATACGCATATTTATACATGCAAGTACGGTAAAGCATAAGTTTCAACTCAAGTTAACCAGCCCTTTATATGCACGGGTTATAAATACAACAAAAGCATAAAGGTAATTAATTATCTCTAAAAATGACTTTTCAAAGATATTTTAACCACTGTTATATGTAATTTTTAGAAAACCAGCTTTGCTGTTTGTCTTTTTATTAGGCATGCATTTTACTTTGCAAAATACACTATGCTTTTATAAAGCACGTTACTACAGCATTTACTGCTCAGCAAATGGGCAATTTGATTGATGTTAGTCGCTCTACAGCACGCTGTTACTTGGAGTATTTACTTGAGTAGATAAGTTAACAGCGGATCAAAGTTGCAACAGTATCGGTCGCCCTGAGCGTTGTTATAAAATAATGAAGTAACTTTGTGTACCTAATACTCAAACCTTAAATGCTATTTATTTCAATGCATTGCGTTTTTTTTGTCATGTTTGATATTTAATAGATGGTGACGATCAAAAAAATATGTTGAATTGATTGCATTTTAAGCGGCTTGTATGGTGATGTTCGCTTTAAGTGATGTTATACTCCTGCGGAATAATTTATCGACTTTATTAAGAGCAAAATTAATGGCAGATTTATCGAAGTACAGAAACATTGGTATTTTCGCGCACGTTGATGCGGGTAAGACCACGACTACTGAGCGTATCCTAAAGCTTACTGGTCAAATCCATAAAACTGGTGAGGTTCATGATGGTGAATCTACTACTGACTTCATGGAACAAGAAGCTGAGCGCGGTATTACTATTCAGTCTGCGGCTGTAAGCTGTTTCTGGAAAGATCACCGCTTTAACGTTATCGATACTCCTGGACACGTTGACTTCACAGTTGAAGTTTACCGTTCACTTAAAGTACTAGATGGCGGCATCGGTGTGTTCTGTGGTTCTGGTGGTGTTGAACCACAATCAGAAACTAACTGGCGTTATGCTAATGATTCAGAAGTTGCACGTATTATCTTCGTAAATAAATTAGACCGTATGGGTGCTGATTTTTACCGTGTAACTGAGCAAGTACGTAAAGTACTTGGCGCAACTCCACTAATCATGACTTTACCAATTGGTATTGAAGATGAGTTTGTTGGTGTTGTAGATGTTTTAACTAAAAAAGCATACGTTTGGGATGACACTGGTCTTCCTGAAAACTACGAAATCACAGACGTTCCTGCAGACATGGTAGATAAAACTGACGAGTATTATGAAATGCTTGTTGAAACTGCCCTTGAGCAAGACGATGCACTACTTGAAGCTTACATGGAAGGTGAAGCACCTTCTTTAGAAGACATCAAACGTTGTATCCGTAAAGGTACTCGTGACCTTGCTTTCTTCCCAACATACTGTGGTTCTGCGTTTAAGAACAAAGGTATGCAGCTTATTCTTGACGCTGTTGTTGATTACTTACCAGCTCCTACAGAAGTTGATCCTCAACCTCTTATGGATGAAGAAGGTAACGAAAATGGCGAGTTCGCAGTAGTATCTACTGACGAACCTTTCAAAGCGTTAGCATTCAAAATAATGGATGACCGTTTTGGTGCATTAACATTCGTACGTATTTACTCAGGTAAACTAAACAAGGGTGACACTATCCTTAACTCGTTTACTGGTAAAACTGAGCGTGTTGGCCGTATGGTTGAGATGCAAGCAGATGACCGTAACGAATTAACTAGCGCACAAGCTGGTGACATCATTGCTATCGTAGGCATGAAAAACGTGCAAACAGGTCACACTCTATGTGATCCTAAGCACCCAGTAACACTTGAGCCAATGGTATTCCCAACTCCAGTAATCTCGATTGCTGTACAGCCTAAAGATAAAGGCGGTAATGAGAAAATGGGTGTTGCTATCGGTAAAATGGTTGCAGAAGATCCATCTTTCCAAGTTGAGACTGATGAAGATTCAGGCGAGACTATCCTTAAAGGTATGGGTGAGCTTCACTTAGATATCAAAGTAGATATTCTTAAGCGTACTTACGGCGTAGACCTTATTGTTGGTCAACCACAAGTTGCTTACCGTGAAACTATCACTAAAGAAATTGAAGATAGCTACACGCATAAGAAACAATCTGGTGGTTCTGGTCAGTTCGGTAAAATCGACTACCGTATCAAGCCAGGCGAAGTTGCTTCAGGCTTCACGTTTAAATCATCAGTTGTTGGTGGTAACGTACCTAAAGAATTCTGGCCTGCAGTAGAAAAAGGCTTTAAATCAATGATGGGTACTGGTGTTCTAGCTGGTTTCCCTGTACTTGACGTTGAAGTTGAACTTTTCGACGGTGGTTTCCATGCCGTGGATTCATCTGCAATCGCGTTCGAAATCGCTGCTAAAGGCGCTTTCCGTCAATCGATCCCTAAAGCGGGCGCACAACTTCTTGAGCCAATCATGAATGTTGACGTGTTCACTCCAGAAGATCACGTTGGTGACGTAATCGGTGACCTTAACCGTCGTCGTGGTATGATGAAAGACCAAGAAGCTGGTTTAACAGGCAGTCGTATTAAAGCTGACGTACCGTTATCAGAAATGTTCGGTTACATCGGTACACTACGTACAATGACATCTGGTCGTGGTCAGTTCTCTATGGAGTTCTCACACTACGCTGCATGTCCGCAAAACGTTGCTGATACAGTAATCGCTGCAGAAAAAGAGAAGAAAGCTGCTAAGTAATTAGCTCTTTAACTCTTTAAGAAAACCCGCACATGTTGCGGGTTTTTTATTGCCTATAATTAACTAACCTGAACTTTTGATAATAAACCTGCCTCCATTTCAAGCAGCCACTTTTAATACTAATACTAAGTAACTTAGAGCTCTGGCTAGAGAAAAAATCTAAATATAATTACGGTTCAATATGTTAGTAAATCTCATAAGCAGGGTTTAGATTAACTAAAATAATCATGCTATTGCTACCACTACCACTAAGACTATTTAAGCCCGTTTAAAATCATGATTGTCTTTGAGAGTTTGGTGCTTTTTTAGGTAGCTATTTTTTATTATTAGTAGGTTAGATTTAGTATTAGTTAAGGAGTGCTAAAGTCGCTCATTATAATGCTTAAGTTCAACCTTGAGAAAAGATTGCTAGAAGATTATCAGAGTACTATTGTTAGCATTATAAATTTATTTAATGAGATACCTTATAAAATAAGCGCATGTAAAATAGTTTTAATTACACTAATTGTAATATACCAATCTTATAGGGAATAGATTGTTCTGCCAGATTAGATGGCTGATGGCATCAAAACCACTCATATAGAGAAGCCATATATCGTAATTTTAACTTCATCATCGAGATATGCTTTCGTCGTAATAACAGCCCATTAGTTTAATGCCATAAGCATTAAGCTGGTAATTAATAGCACTTGTAGTTAGTGGTGCTTAAATTTTTAAAGTGAGCAGTATTTAAATTTAATAGGGCTATTAAAAAGACAATAAAAAAGGAGCAATAAATTGCTCCTTTTTTATTTGAGAGTGTGGCGCTAGTTAAACTTTTTTATTGCCTTTGTTTTTAGCGCTTTCATCTTTGGTTTGCGTGGTGCCTTAAAGCTATGTATTGGCATAGTCACCAAGCGGTCTTCAGGCAGTGCAGGTATAGAAAATGGGTAAGAGCCTTCTGCTGGTACCGAAATCTCTTTAAGGTGAACTTTAAGCGCCTCTAGCGTTGAGTCATTATCAACTTCACTAGGGCAAATAAATATTCCCATTTTTCTAAGGTATACGCCTAATTTAATACTGCTTGAATAACGCACAATAGGTGCTGCTAATATTAAGCCTAATAAAATAGGTGATAACCACCAGAAAAATACTGGAGTGAAGTAATAAGCAGTGCTACCCCATGCAATTGCAACAATGGTTGAAAATAACGTGTAACCAAATGCTTCTTTCCATGGAACCATACGACCTTCACGTGGTTGTGCATCCCATTTAACTTTTTTACCTAAAAATACACAAATAACAAAGTAGGCATGAAATACCATCATAAGTGGTGCAACAATAATAGCAAACACAGTCTCAATCAATGAGCCTAATATTAGCCTGATAGAACCACCAAAACGTTTATTTCTGTGTACTAGGGTTACTATTACGCCCATTAATTTAGGTAGTAATAAAATAATAATAGTCAGATACAGTAATGAATCTATTAAATCTGTTTTAGCTATTTGCCATGTCGGAAATAATTGATATACCCGGTTAAAATACACATCACTATTTAAGGCACGTGTTACAGCATCAATAGTGCTTAGCGCTAGCATAGATAACCAGATTAGCGATGAAATGTAGGCAGTTGCACCAAGTAAAAAGTGAAACTTACTCATAAATTTTAATTTTGACGAAGATAATAAACCAAGGTGTTGGATATTACCTTGTACCCAGCGTCTATCGCGTACAGCATAATCTAAAATATTACTTGGTACTTCTTCGTAGCTACCTTCAATATCTGAAATTAGTAGCACGTCCCAGCCAGCGCTGTGTAATAAAGATGCTTCAACAAAGTCATGGCTTAAAATTTCACCGCCAAAAGGAGCTTTGCCTTCCAGTGTTGGTAAACCACAACAAGTGATAAATGCATCAACTCTGATAATTGCGTTGTGACCCCAGTAGTTTGCTTTATCGGTTTGCCAAAATGCAGAACCAGTTGCCAACATTGGGCTATAAAGTACAGAAGCGAACTGTAAAAAACGACCAAAAAAGGTATCTTGACGAACAGGGATTGGGATTGTTTGAATAAGCCCAGCTTGTGGATTGTTGAGCATACTTGTTGTTAGCTCTAACATACACTTACCAGTCATTACACTGTCTGCATCAAGAACAATCATATGATCGTAGTTGCTGCCCCAGCGCTCACAAAACTCAGTTAGATTACCTACTTTACGATTTTTATTATCTTCACGGCGACGATAAAAAACTTGTTTTGCAGTATCACCTAAACGTTCACACAACGCATGCCAAGCATTTAGTTCGTTTGTTGCTATTTCTGGGTCTTGTGTATCGCTTAATAGATAAAAGTCAAAGTTATCCAGTTCACCTGTTTCTTTTAACGATTGTAAACTTACTTCAAAACCAGCAATAACACGGTGAGTGTCTTCGTTGTAGATTGGCATTACAACAGCAGTTTTTTGCTGGGCAAGTGCCTCGCTATCAAAAGTAATTGGTTTAATACGCTTTAACGTTAGTGGGTCAATTCGTAGTAATTGCAGCACAAATCCAATTGTACCGCTACAAAACGCCGTTACGATCCACGCAAAGGTAATTGAAAACAATACGAGTAAAGCGTATTCAAGTAGGGTCATTCCGTTTGAGCTTAAAATCTCAAACATAATAGATATACCATAACCTGATATACCAATTGCTGCGATAGCAAACAACAATACGCGAATCGTTTTAAAGGGCATAGACGTTGGTGTCTTTTGCTTACTTGATGTCATTTGGATACCAGACATAACTCCATACCTCGCTAATTTCTTTGTCATGTAGTTTTAGCGATAAACGCATGTCTACAGGTTTACCATCTTGTGGTGCAATTTTAAAAGCTACACGCCATCCAAATGTTTCTGGAAGTTTTTGCACTGTTACATCAGTCACTTCACCGGTAGTTAACTGAATATCTGCTTTTAACTTTAGCGCTGCAGATAACTGGTTAAGCTCTGGACCTGAAAAATCAACTGTGAATTGGCGATGACTTTTAGGTGGTGGATTATCCTCACCTGGTAATGCAGCACTACCAATTCGAGTACGTTCTACTCGTGCTTTGTCATGTTGGTTTAAATGGGCATTAAAGGTCGTCATTTTATAGCTTAACTTTAGTGAGTCACCTGCTTTAAAAGGTTTTTCAGGTACCCAATAACTTACTATATTGTCGTTTGTTTCTGTGTCTGTTGGTATTTCTACTAATTCAACACGGCCATTACCCCATTCACCTTCTGGTTCAATCCAAAGGCTAGGACGGTCATGGTAATGTGCTTCAGTATCAAAATAGTTATTAAAGTCACGGTCACGTTGTGCTAAACCAAAACCTTTTGGGTTATCATAGGTAAAAGACGTAACGCTTAACTGAGCTGGGTTATTAAGTGGACGCCATACCCATTTGTTGTCTTGTGATCTTGTTAATAAACCATCAGAATCATGTACTTCAGGGCGGTAATCATCAAAGAATTTAGTGCTGTTTTCACCGTGATAAAACATACTCGTTAATGGTGCAACACCTAGTTTTTTAACATCTTTACGCGCAAATATTTGCATATCTACTTTTACAGCGGTGTTTGTTGTTGGGTCTACATTAAATCTGTACGCCCCTGCAACAGAAGGGCTATCAAGTAGTGCAAACATCACAATATTAGTTTGATCTGGTTTTGGCTTAACTAACCAAAACTCTTTAAACATTGGAAACTCTTCACCAGACGCTTCAGCAGTATCAATTGCTAAACCACGAGCTGACAGTCCGTAAACTTGGTTTGGTCCAACAACACGAAAGTAAGAAGCACCCTGAAATACCATAACTTCGTCTTTATATTCATTGGTATTTAATGGGTAATGTAATCTAAAACCAGCATGACCAAGCTGTGTGTTGGCAATGCTTTTAGTGATTTCGTCTTTTAAAGGAGCAGCTGTACCGTCATATTGATAAAAGTCAGTATTGAATGGGAGACGGCTACGTTTAGAATCGCTATCAACTGTATTTATAGTTACTGGTGTTTTATATAAAAAACCTGGGTGAAATAGCTGTAGTTCGTAAAGACCTTCGTCTTTCCATACTGACTTGTCTTTTCTAAAGCGAATAGAGCGGTAATCTTGATAATCAATATTATTAAGTGCATCAAGCTCGATGTTTTTAGGTGCAACATATTCTTCGGCGGCTAGCTTTTTTGCACGTGCGCTTATTACATCAAATAGACTGCTTTGTGGGATTGCCACATCGACAGTGGCAGCAAGTGCTTGATTGCTGTTGCCCCAAGCAAAAAACATAATAAGTAGACCCAAAAGTGGCTTTGAGCTCTGTTGCCATGTTGGTATTAAATGGGTTAATTGTTTCATTTTCATTCCTTTATAAAAACACGACTTATTTTTATGGTTAGGGTTAATATTGATTCATCTATTTAACACTTGATTGGTTTACAGCAATATTCGAACCTAAATAAAAGCTTTTAAATATCAGCAGTTAACATGCTTTAATTTAAGTTGGTTACATTTTTTGTGTAAATTACACTCAGTTGCATGTAGTTATTTCTTGATTAAACAGATGGTTTTCAAATCATGTTAAAGATAATACGGGTTGTTTAATGAAGCTTGTCTGAATTACATTTGTATAAAAATAAAAAAAGCCGCAAAAGCGGCTTTAAAAATGAATTAAAATTAATTATTTCTTTTTAAATCTACGCATCACTGAAATAGGTGCTAAAAGCAGTGTTAACCAAAATAATGATCCAGAATCGTTATCATCATTATCGTCTATAACCACTTCGTTTACTTGAATTACAACCGTTGTCGTTTCAGATGTATTTCCAGCACTGTCTTTTGCTTGAACAGCCAGTGTGATAGTACTCTCAGAATCAGAATCAAGATCACTAGCTATTATAAGCTGTCCTTGTCCATTAATAGAAACCTTTTCGCTACCAGAAACTATAAATTCAACCACTGGCGATATATCAGCATTTGGATCGCTAAATACGAGCTGACCTATTACAGTACCTACTGAGCTACCCTCATCAATTGAGAAGGTTTGATCTGCAGCAATAACCGGTGTTTGTTCCTCTGGAGTTAAAATAACTTCAGATTTAATATCAATGATGACAGGGTCATGATCTGATGCACGATATGCGCTTTCAGAGTATAAGCTAGACTGTTGAGCGTCGCTTTTAAACTCAGTATTGTAATCAAGTGATATTGGCTCATCAGCATTAATATGCCAATCTTGCGCTGAAACCACTTTGCTGAGCAGCGACTCTGTAGCTACAGCATGATCTAAGCTTCCTGCGCGACCAGAAAAGCTATAAGAGTAACCAAGTGTATTGCCATCAAGCTCTGCAACTACATTCTTATATCCTTTATCTGCAAATGCACGTATTGGGTCTTCCATTGCGTAAGCATTCATGTCGCCAACTAAAATAGTATCTTCGTCGTCAACACCTGTTGGTTTGCTATCAAGCCAATCTGCGTAAGCGTTAGCACCTTGCGTACGTATTTCATTCCAACAAGCCTGACCATCGTTTTGATCTTCGTTAGCACCGCTTGCGCTACCACAACCACCTTTAGATTTTAAATGTGCTACGGCAACAGTAAAAATTTCATCGGTTGCTAAAGATTTAAAGCTTTGCGCAATTGGAGTACGGTTACTAAAATCAAATGGCGCTTCAGTTGTAATAGCTGCAGTACCTACTTCTTCTACTTTATTAGCACGGTAAATTAATGCTGTAGTGATTGCATCAGTACCTATTTGATCAAGATTGAAGTCAACAAATGCATATTGGTTGGCTGTATCAGCATCGTTTAATGCATTTACTAGGCTAGCAATGGCGCTAAACTCACCAAAACCATCATTTTCTATTTCCATTAAACCAACAACATCTGCTTGCATTGCGCTAATAGCACTAACAATTTTTGCTTCTTGGCGAATAAATTCAGCTTCGGTGTCTGCACCACGATCGGTAGGAAATCCTTCACCTTGACCATCACCATTAAAGTAATTAAGTACGTTAAAGCTAGCTACACGTAAGTCTGCATCAGCATTGAGTTCAGGAGCATCTTCGCGCGCATTTGTTGCAATAAACTGAGGTGCTACCGTTGGGTGAATACGGTAAAGGCTAAAGCTATAAGTAAGAACACCTGTAACAGTGTTTACTGTATCGCCAGTACGTAATGTGTTTTCTGCAGACAAGCCTGGGGTAGGGTATGCCGTTGGATCTAAGTTTTGTACTGTAGAGCCATCATCAAGTAAAATCTTTTTAAGTAGGTTTTCTGTTTCAACAGCATTGGCTGAATCACCAGGCAATGCTATTTGCGTGCCTTGATATAGTCGCTCTGTTGCTAATTCAACTTCGCCAAAACGACCAAGACCAAAGTTGTCGGTAACTACTAAAGGCTGCTCTAAAGTAACTAGCATACCCTCAAATGCTTCCAAGTCAGTTGCGTCTGCTAAAGGCAAAGTAATCTTTGTAGCTGCGACAGATAAACCAGTGTCACAAATAGCAACTTGGCTTACGCTACCAATTTGTGTTGCATCAAAAAACTCTTCAACAGTACCTTGTACTCGAACATGATCGCCAACACTTACATCGGTATCTGCAAAGAAAACAAAAACGCCTTCAGAGGTAAGTGGATTGCTATCAACATCATCAGAAAGAGAGCTTACAAAGAAACCATCAAGCTCTCCATCACCTTGAAAATCAGCAGTAACAATACCTTCTAACTCTACTTGAGTACCAACAAGAGGGCTTGTACTGCCATCGCCTTGAATAGCATTAATGAGTGTTTTATCTGCATTACATACTAATGGTTCAAGTGGTTCAGGCTCTGGTACTGGTTCAACACTGCTGCCGAAAACACCTAGTCCATCAAAATCATCTTGATCAAATTGCACCCATTCTTCACTTGGATCAAAAGCGGCATCAGGTGTTGTGCGACCTACTAGAATACTTTCTTTACGACGAAGGGTCTTATTTTGTGTTTGTACACCACCTTCAGACCAGAATGAACCAGGATCAACACCGCGTTGACCAAAGCTATCTATAACAGTAGTGCCTTGAGTTAGTACTAACGCATCATCACCATTAAAGTTAGCAACGCCACTTTCAATATCCGCTTTTGCTTTAAGTTCATCAACAGAGCTTGAGTTTACAATTACATATGTACTGTTAGCCGCAAGTGTACCCGTTAATTCAATTGAATTACCGACTGTTGTGCTGCCATTTGAGTATAAACCAAGTGTGTAGCCATCTAGCGATATGTCGCTTGTTGATGTGTTATAAAGCTCTATTGCTTTATTATTACTACCACCTTCAACGTATTCAGATATGATTAAATTAGCGGAGGCTGGTGCACTTAGGCTTGCAATAACAAGCGCTAGTGGTGTTATTTTTGTTTTAAACATTTTTTTATTATTCCCGTGTATTTTAAAATCCCAAATGGGACACCAGTTTAGAGAATAAACATGACGAAAATAATACAAAAATGTAAATAGATGTAAATAAAAGGCGGTTTATCCGCCTTTTTGTAATTAATTTACTATTTAGCTAGGTAGCGAGCGGCTTGTTTAGCAAAGTAGGTTAATATGCCATCAGCCCCAGCACGCTTAAATGCAAGTAAAGACTCCATTATAGTCGCTTCCTCACTTAACCAACCGTTATCGATTGCAGCTTTGTGCATTGCATACTCACCACTTACTTGGTAAGCGAAAGTAGGTACACCAAATTCATCTTTTACGCGACGAACAATATCTAAGTAAGGCATGCCAGGCTTAACCATAACCATATCAGCACCTTCTTGTAAGTCTAATGCAACTTCGCGTATCGCTTCATCAGAATTTGCAGGATCCATTTGGTAGGTTTTTTTGTCAGCACCTTTTAAATTTCCGGCTGAACCAATCGCATCCCTAAATGGACCATAATAGCTAGATGCATACTTTGCTGAATAAGCCATTATGCGAGTGTGAACAAATCCATCTGCTTCAAGAGCTTCACGAATTGCAGCAATGCGACCATCCATCATGTCTGAAGGAGCGATTACATCAGCGCCCGCTTGCGCATGTGAGAGTGCTTGTTTAACTAAGATTTCAGTTGTTACATCGTTTATCACATAGCCCGCATCATCAATAATGCCGTCTTGTCCGTGGGTAGTAAATGGGTCAAGCGCACCATCTGTAATTACACCCAACTCAGGAAAAGCCTCTTTTAAAGCGCGAACGGTGCGTTGTACCAAGCCATCATCGTTATATGCTTCTTCTGCAAATAATGATTTTTTATCTGTAGGTGTTACCGGAAAAATAGCAACGGCAGGTATGCCAAGTTCAACGAGTTCTTTTGCTTCAACCAATAGTAAATCTATTGATAGGCGCTCAATACCTGGCATTGATTCAATTGCTTCACGGCGATTCTTACCTTCAAGTACAAAAACAGGATAAATAAGATCATTTACTGTTAGCTGGTTTTCAGCCATTAGACGGCGCGAAAAATTATCACGGCGCATTCTGCGCATGCGGGTGTACGGAAAAAGGTCTAGTCCTGATTGGGCCATATTAATATGCTCCTACTGTGGGGTTGGAAAGGTAATTACTTGATTGCGACCGTGCTGTTTAGCGTAATAAAGCGCTTTATCGGCGCATTCAGTAAAAATTTCGGGATTGTTAATATCGTTGGCAACGTCAGTATAAACGCCAGCACTTATTGTAAATTTAATGTCTGTTCCATCAACTACTACGCCACTTTGTGCAATCGTTTGGCGTATTTGTTCTGCAATATCGTACGCGCCTTTATTTTCTGTATTCGGTAATAGCACTACAAACTCTTCACCGCCATAGCGTACAACCTCGTCAAGAGGTCGCTTTAAGCGATTTTTTATAATGCTTGCAACTGCTTTAATAACTTGATCACCAGTTGGGTGTCCATATGTATCGTTAATGGCTTTAAAGCGGTCTATATCAAGCATTATTATACTCAATGGTGTTTGTTCTCTGCGAGAGCGTCGGGATTCCATTACTAATTTTTTATCAAAAAAGCGGCGGTTTTTTATGCCAGTTAAGGCATCCTCTGTATTGAGTTGTTCAAGTTCTTGGTTTTTTTCTTCAAGTTCTCGCAAGGTTACTTGTAGTTCAAAAGTACGTTCATTTACTTGTGTTTCTAGTTCTTGGCTTGTTTTTTCTTGTAGTGCAAAGCGCTCTTTTAATAATGTATCTTGGGCTGCATTTTTAGCAATTAAGGTTTGTTGTGTAATTACTTGCTCATCACGCTCTAAAATAAATAGTTTCATTACGCAGTAGCACAGGCAAAAGGTGCAGCTAAAAAAGCATATAAATACAAAAGCGAGAGTACCTCTATTAAATGCATATAACCCCATAACAGCAGCGATAAGGTAAAGCATAACCACCAAGAAAAAAACAAGCGAAAGAGCCAGTGCTTTGTTCGGTTTTGAGGCGTTTTTACGAATACATGAAAATGTAGTTACAGTGTAAAAACTTAAAATAATAGGGGTGGTTATTAGGCAAAACAAAGTGATAGTTGAGCTTGGCAGCATCCAAATAAACAATATCGAAATCGCAAATAAGTTAGTTATTATTCTCTGTACATTAAACAGCTTAGAATTTGTAGGTTGGCAAATTTGTCGCTGCAAAGGGAGGAATAATAAAGTAACCAGCATTAGTAATATGGGAATCATAATCTGCTGAATCCCCGGTATATTTGGATGTAAATACCGAATACCAAACCCACAAAGATATAAAAGTAAAAAACCTAATGTTAGTGTTATAACACCGGCATATGCAAAGTAACGCTTATGTGAGAACCCATATAAAACAAGGCAGCTTACTGCTAACGAAAATACAAAACCGATGAATAAGCCGTATACCAAGTTAACATTACCTTTATGGGCTAAATAAGCATCTTGCTGCCATATTGTTAGCGGTATGCGTAAACCAGCGCTATTGGTTACTTTTAGAATGACGGTAGTTGTGCTGTCAGCAGGTATCGTTAATTTAACTAATAACGACTCACTCTTTATTGAGCGCTGAGATAGTAAAAATGCATCGCCTATTAGAGTTTCAAAGAGCAATGTCGAATTATGTAAGTGAAACACCTGAACTTCATTTAACAATGGGTTATCGAGTGAAAGTAGCGGAGTAACATCATTTTTTAGAGTGTTTTTTATTGAGAACATTAACCATACAGGTCGCTCTTCTAACCCAAGGTTTAGAGGTTTATTTTTTATTGTATGCCATTTATTAAAATCACTTTGTGTTGCACTTAGTAATGAGGTTGGTTCAAAAGAATAACGCACAGTGTTAATGCTTTCATGTTTAAAGTGGTCATTTATTACAGGATCAGCAAAAGTGAAAAATGCGCAAAGTAGCATTAATAAACTAAATAATGCTTTTACGTACGACATTAACGCGCCTCTAAGCCAAAAATATCATAAAAGTTTTTTGTAGTTTGTTTTGCTACCAGCTCTTCATCTATTTGATAAAGCTGAGCAATTGTCTGGCAGATATAAGGCAGCAATGAAGGTTCATTTTTACGCGACTTTGGCTTTGGCTTGACTGTGCGAGGTATTAAAAAAGGCGCATCTGTTTCAATTAATAAACGCTCAATAGGAATACTAGGTATTAGCTGCTGCAAGTCTTTACCACGTCGTTCATCGCACACCCAACCGGTAATGCCGATATAAAGCCCTAAATCTAAATAGTTTTTTAGCGCATCAGCATCGCCCGTAAAGCAGTGTAATACACCTTTTACATTAAACTCTTTGAGTATAATGAGCATATCACTACTTGCATCTCGCTCATGTAAGTAAACCGGTAGGTTTAGCTTTTCAGCTAAAGCAAGTTGACGCCTTAATACACTTTTTTGTACGTCTCGAGGTGAAAAGTCTCGATTATAATCAAGACCACATTCACCAATTGCTATAACGTGCTTATCTTTTGCAAGGAGAGTTAGTTGGTTTTCGAGCTCATCAGTGGCTGATTTAGCATCATGAGGATGTACGCCGGCTGTAGAAAATTGCTGATACTTTATGGCAAGCTCAAGCGATTGCTTACTACCAGCTATATCGCAGCCAATAATAAGCATACGGCTAACACCTGCGGTATTAGCACGAGTAATAACATCTTGATGCTGCTCATCAAACTGATGGTTAGTTAAGTTAACCCCAGCATCAATTAATGTGTATGACATTATTTAGTACGTTTAACGCGAATAGAGCTGTTTTTACCTTCTTTTTTCAATAAAAAAGAATTAAATGCGCCACGGCTAATTATAATAGTATCGTCTTCTTTTAAGCGCATACGATCTGAACCAACTTGACGCCATTGTTGATCGTTATCTAACGAAATAATTAATTCGCCGTAAGCCGCCTCTTCAACAGATGTAACCATCGCCTTAATTTCAGTTTCTTTTTCTACTTGTACTTCTTGCTTATGCTCTAAACCAAAACCGCCAGTTGTTACCTCAGCTTGCACTGGTGCTGTAGCGACCGAATTTGCAATTACAGGTACATTATTAGCGGCTGGTGGTGTTAGTGTTTTTGTTACCGACGGCTTTACAAGTGACTTGCCTGCAATTGTATTGTCGTAACAAAGCAAACGATTAAAATCGTTTTCAATAAAGCTACATGCTTGCAGTGCTTGCTCATTAATTGGTGTTTCTGCTTGAGCTGCAAAAATAGGTGCACTTAGTAAAACGAGTAGTGATAATTGCTTTTTCATTTTATTCCTCAGATTTTTGTTGTTCTTTAGCGGTATAAAATTTTGCTAAAATTAGACCTAATTCAAACAAAAGCAGCATTGGAAATGCTAATAATGTTTGTGATAGTACATCAGGTGGTGTTAAAAACATTGCTACTACAAAAACGCCCACCACGATATAAGGACGCTTTTCTTTTAAGCTTTTTGTTGTTGTTGCACCACTCCAGCATAGCAGCATAATGGCCACTGGAATTTCAAATGCGACACCAAATGCAAAAAACAGTTTTAATACAAATCCTAAATAGCTGCTTATGTCGGGCGCAAGGGTCATCATTTCTGGGCCCGTACTTGTAAAAAACCCTAAAATAATTGGTAGTACCACAAAATAGCAAAATGCAATCCCACCATAAAATAATATGATACTTGAGGCGAGAATAGGCATAAGCATACGTTTTTCGTGCTGGTATAAACCTGGGGCTATAAACCCCCATATTTGATGCAATATCCACGGAATAGATGCAAATAAAGCGACAAACAAAGTAAGCTTAAATGGTGCAAAAAAGGGCGCAGTTACGTCAGTTGCAATCATGGTTGCAGTACTTGGCAAATGCGAGACTAACGGCTGTGCGACAAAGGCATAAATGTCATTCGCAAAATACACAATGGCAATAAAAATAACAAAAATGCTTAATAGTGCTTTTATTAGCCGATCCCGCAACTCAATTAAATGAGCTACAAACCCCGATTTTACTTCCTCAACCATTATTATTTATACCATTTAGTAAGTTGACCATTGAAAGAGAAATAAATTTCACTTTTTTTCATCAATATGTTGGTTATTTTCTGGATCTGATGGCTGTTTTTTATAACTGTGGGTAACCGATTGGGCTGCTTGTTGTAATTCACTCAAGGAATTTTGCAGCTCAGGACTTAAGTCTTTTAAATTTTGTTGCTCTGCTTTTTTAAGGTTCTCGTGTAGTTCGTGTACACGCAGTTCTTCACTGACCTCTGCCTTTACTGAGTTAGCAAGTGACTTAGCAGTTTTTATCCAACGGCTTACAGTTCTTATAGCCACAGGCAAACGTTCAGGACCTAAAACGACTAAACCAACAATAAGAACAACAACGAGTTCCCACATTCCCATACAAATTAAGCCTTGTTGCTATCTTTGGTTTTTTCAGTGTTAACTGGTTCGTTTGGAGCTGCGCTTTCTGATTTTTGAATTTGCTCAGTTGTCTCTTGCTCTGTTTTATCTGTACTTTTTTCATCAGACATCGCTTTTTTAAACCCCTTAACAGCACCGCCCAAATCACCGCCAATGCCGCGTAATTTTTTAGTACCAAAAAGAAGAACGATGATTGCCAATACAATCAATAATTGCCAAATACTAATACCACCAAAACCCATGGTTTTCTCCCATTTATAAAATAATTAAATGTATATTTTAAATACTAATTATACGCCCACTAGCGTAAATAGCACTTAGTTTATTCGCTTTGCCACGCAGCTATAAACCCCACTACAGAGCATGTTATTGCAATACTTGCGGCAATAAAATCGTGCTGTAAATAACAAAGCGCTGCCATAATCATAGTTGCACTACCAAACAAGCTTAACACTAAAGGTTTATGAGATGCCTTTTGTACTTGTATTTGAGAGTGCGGCGTACGTTTTAAACTTTGATAAATTAAATCAGGTAATTCAGGCATTTTTTCTGCCCAAAATGGTAAGTTAGCATACATTTGTTTCAATACCGATAATGGACCAACTTGTTGTTTTACCCAATCTTCTAAAAATGGTTTTGCTGTTTGCCACAAATCTAATTGTGGATAAAGTTGTCTACCCAACCCTTCTACATATAGTAGCGTTTTTTGTAGCAGCACTAATTGAGGTTGTACCTGCATATTAAATCTGCGCGCAGTATTAAAAAGATTAACAAGCACATGACCAAACGAAATTTCAGCTAAAGGCTTATTAAATATAGGCTCGCATACAGTGCGAATAGCAAATTCAAATTCTTCAATACTTGTATCGTACGGAACCCAACCAGAATCTACGTGTAGCTGTGCAACTTGGCGATAATCACGATTAAAAAAGGCAATAAAATTTTCAGCTAAATAACGTTTATCTTCTTTGTTGAGTGTACCTACAATACCGCAATCTATACCAATATACTTAGGATTTTCTGGGTGTTCACGCGAAACAAAAATATTACCAGGGTGCATGTCAGCATGAAAAAAGCTGTCTCTAAATACTTGTGTAAAAAAGACTTCAACACCGCGTTCGGCGAGTAGTTTCATATTGGTGTTTTGTGCCAGCAATGCATCAGTATCAGATACGGGTATACCGTAAATCCGCTCCATTACTAATATATTATGACGGCTGTAGTCACTATAAACTGCTGGAATATAAAGCGAGTCCGAATCTTCAAAGTTACGTTTAAGCTGAATGCCATTAGCGCCTTCACGCATTAGATCGAGCTCATCAAGCAGTGTTTTTTTATACTCTTTTACTACTTCAACAGGGCGCAGACGTTTTGATTCGTTATGTACTTTTGCAAGTACCTTGGCGAGCTTTTCCATTAACGCCAAATCAGCATTAATTTGTTCGTGAATGTTTGGACGAATAACTTTAATTACAACGTCTTGTTCAACATTTTGATCATCAATAAGTGTAGCAGTATGAACCTGCGCTATTGATGCAGAAGCCAGCGGTGTTTGCGAAAATTCACTAAACAACTCGCTAATGTCATTAATATCGAGCGCTTTTTCAATTATTTTTTGCGCAAGTTCACCTTCAAAAGGTTGCACTTGGTCTTGTAAAAAAGCGAGCTCTAAAGCTATATCGTGTGGTAATAAATCGCGACGTGTGGAAAGCATTTGCCCAAACTTAATCCACACTGGACCTAATTCTTGCAACGCTAAACGTAAGCGTAAACCCGCAGGCTTGTTTTTATGTTTATTACGTAGCCAAAATAAACTACCTCGAGCCGCTTTGGCAAACCAAGGGATTTTATGCTTGGGAATTAACTCATCCAACCCGTAGCTAAGTAATGTTTTAGTGATGTAATACAATCGTGCAGTCGACACAAAAAATCCTTAGCGGGTTACGGTGTTTAGTAGGGTATTTATACGTTGTTCAATAGCAGCAACTTGACCTTTGAGCTCTCTATTTTGTTGTTTAAATTGCTCAAGCTCTAGCGGATGAATTGTAATCGCAAGCTCGTCTTGGCATAAGCTTGTAAATATGGAACTAATTTGAGCTTTTGTTTTATTGCTCTGCTGTCCAAGTGCTTTTAAATATAGATACAGTTGTTGTGTAGGGGCATCGCCAATGTATTTTGATAGTTGTTCTGGCCAATCGATATCTAAACCCGAAAATGCATTACTGTAAGTTTGGGCAATATTTAAATCACCTTGTAAATCGAGTTTATCTTGGCGTATTAACTGCGTAAGCATTGCTGGGTTTTTTAGCGCAATGAGAGTGTCGATGTCTGCGCTTATCATACAGTCAGCGTTATCACTGCTTTGTGCGGTATATAAATGTAATTTTTTATCGGCGAAAACGAGTTGAATGGTTTGCTGCCAATTCCTCACTTCAACTACTAAGCGCTGTTGTTCTACGGCGCTTAGTTTTTGCGATAGTTGTGGATCGAGTTTAAGTGCTTGATTAAGTATGCGCTCAATAAGCGACAGTACAAAATTAGGTAACATAAAAAAAGTTGATGTATTTAACGCACCATTATTTTTCTCAGTTGCTTGTTCAAGCGTCATTAATCTCTGCCTTAATATTTAAAACCGCGATGAAGTGCAACAATACCACCGGTAAGGTTTTGATACGTTGTTTGTTCAAAACCAGCATCATCCATCATTGCTTTTAAAGTATCTTGATCTGGATGCATACGAATTGATTCAGCTAGATATTTGTATGACTCACTGTCGTTAGCAACTAGCTTGCCCATTGTCGGTAATAAATTGAATGAGTAAAAATCGTAAGCTTTGCTAAGTACTTCATGCTCAGGTTTAGAAAACTCTAATACCAATAAACGACCACCTGGCTTTAAAATACGGTACATAGAGCGTAATGCTTTATCTTTGTCAGTTACATTACGTAAACCAAATGCAATAGTGATCACATCAAAGCTATTATCTGGAAATGGCAGCATTTCGGCGTTCATTTGTACGTAGTCAATATTGCCTACTAACCCAAGGTTATGTAGCTTTTCACGACCAACCTTAAGCATTGAAGAATTGATGTCGCCTAAAACAACCTGACCTGTTTCACCAACTAATTGGCTAAATTTAGCAGTTAAATCACCAGTACCGCCAGCTAAATCAAGTACATGATGACCTTTACGTACGCCAGAGCTTGCAATTGTTTGACGCTTCCATAAGCGATGCACACCAAAAGACATCAAATCATTCATTACATCGTATTTTGCCGCAACTGAGTGAAATACGTCTGCAACCATTGAGGCTTTATCGTCTTCGGCTACTGTTTTATAGCCAAAATGCGTGGTCTTTTCTGGTGTCTCGTTCATGATTAATCCTATCGTGGCAATAAACGCTAGTGTACTTTATTGTGCCGTGCTGGTGCAATTTGAATATGATTCATCAGGCGATTTAATGTCCAGCAGTAAAACAGCTTTGCCCGAGTGAGCGCGCTTTAAAAGCTGCTTGAGAGGCTTTTCTTGCTAGTTGATTGAAGTCATCTAACTGATCGTGTTGCGCAATACCTAACGATAAATTAATTGCAGGTAGCTTAGTACCCGTTTTTGAGCTAACAAAACGCAGCTTTTCAACACCATTACGTACTTTTTCGGCAATTACATTCGCTGTTTCAGGGTCTATGTCGGCTAATAATACGGTAAATTGATCTTTAGCTGTACGCCCTGGTAAACCACTTTGAAATACGTATTTTTGAACTTGTTTTGCCACTTTGTTTAAAATAACTTCTCCGATAATATCGCCGTAATTATCAGTAAAATGATCTAAATTATCGATTTGTATCGCAATAGCGCAAATAGATTTTTGCTGATTGGTCCACACTTGTGTTTGTTGTGTTAAATAATGGCGTTTATAAAGACCCGTTTGGCTATCAACAACATGTTGCTTACGTAATTGAGTAAGCTGTTTTTGTGTTTTGTCATGTAGTCGTTTAGCTTTACTGAGTTCTTGTTTAAATTGTTTGTGTTGTTTTAATAGTTCTGCGGTTTGATTATTCAATACTTCAAGCGCTTGGCGACTCTGTTCTATGTTGTTTTCATCTAGTGTATGTACACACTCGCTTACTTGACCAGCAAAGCGAATTATTTGTTTTTCAGTTGCTTGAGCATTGTGAGAAAGTGAATTTATAACACCATCAACATTTTGAATCATACTGACTTGAGTTGTATGACTCGTATTTAAAAATTCAGAATATAATTGTTCGATTAAAACGCTATCAATATTATCGTTAGTCGCAATAATGCGATCTAGAGCGTTATTTAGCTTTAAATTAGTTTGGCTTGTGTAAGTATAAACAACTTGATAATTCAAAGGAGTAGGTGCAAGCGCAAAGCGTTCTAAAAAAACACACACCTTAGTCATTTTTTCTTGTGCAATAGCCATGGAATCATGGAACATCATTTTAAATACCAACTAAGTACGCAGTAAGTGCAAATTCGAATATCTCATTCCATGAGGCGGTTATGCATCCCAGCTTTTTATTATTTTTATCTACAGTAATCTTTATAATCGCTATTTAAAAGGAAAAATGAGAGTTAGGGAACTTAAATTTTACTTTAGCGGCTCAATAGCTGTTTTTGTCATCAATTAAGCTTGTTTTTACTTCATTTAATGTATGTAACGTATTAATACACTTAGTATAAGTAGAGATTATTACTATGAGGTTGGTCTCATTTACTTGCTATTTATTTATCCTACGATAGCTTTATGAAATTAATTACATTACTAAGTCATATTATAATGAATAATTTTTTACTAAGACCATTACGCCAATCATTATTTGGTATTACGGTTTTGTTCTCATTAAGTGCATGCCAAATGACCATGCAAAATTCAGATCAACAATTTACTCAAGTAGCGCAAAGTATTGTTGATTATAGAGAAAGTATTAACCCTTACGATCGTGTAGGTGATGTTGAAGGTTATTTATTACCAAATTTATCCCCTGAATTTTTAGCGCAAGAATATAAAAATAAAACGCGATTACTTGCTGAATTAGACACTATTGATATTGAAAAGCTAAGTGATGAAAATCAAATTAACTTCGATATTATTCGAGCTCAAGTACAAAACAGTGTCGATGAATATGTATTTAATGCGCACTATATGCCGCTTACCTCTGAGTATGGGTTTCATTCTGGTTTGTCGTACATAATAAATAGCTCTCAATATAAAAACCCGGAAGATTACCAAGTTTATCTTGCACGATTGGCGCAAGTTCCACGCTTTTTTGAGCAAAACATGTATTGGATGAAAAAAGGGCTTGAGACAGGGCTTACTCAACCTAAAGCTGTATTGGAAGGTTATGAAGATTCAATTAATGCCTACATTGTTGACGATGTAACTACGTCTGAATTTTATAAACCATTTTTAACTAACACAGCTGGTTTAAGCGAAAGTGAATTTAAAGCACTACAACAAAAAGCTAAAAATATTATAAAAGAAGAGATTATAAAATCTTATAAAGATTACTTAGCGTTTTTTACGCAGCAATATCGACCTGGTGCACGTACAAGTATTGGTATATCAGATACACCTAATGGCGAAGCGTTTTATAAAAATAGAGCTAAGTACTACACCACCACCGATATGACACCTAAAGAGATTCACGAACTTGGCTTAAAAGAAGTTGCACGAATTCGTAGTGAAATGGAAAACGTAATAGCAGAAGTAGGTTTTAAAGGCACGTTTGCCGAATTTGTCCACTTTTTACGCACTGATCCACAATTTTACGCCACAACACCAGAGCAACTTTTAAAAGAAGCATCTTATATTGCTAAAAAAATGGATGCACAACTGCCGAAGTTATTTCATACCTTACCGCGCAAACCTTATGGTGTAGCACCCGTACCAGCCAGTATTGCTCCTAAATACACAACAGGTCGCTATTCTGGCTCTAATCGAGATGATGAAGCAGGGTATTATTGGGTAAATACTTACGCTTTAGATAAGCGCCCTTTGTATGTTTTAGAAGCATTAACGCTGCACGAAGCCGTGCCTGGCCATCATTTACAAATATCACTTAATGCAGAGCTAGAAAGCTTACCTAGTTATCGTCGTGATGCTTACCTTTCGGCATTTGGTGAAGGTTGGGGGCTTTACTCTGAGTATTTAGGGATTGAAGCTGGTTTTTATCAAAACCCATATAGCCGTTTTGGTCGTTTAACGTATGAAATGTGGCGAGCGGCACGTTTAGTTGTTGATACGGGTATGCATATGTATGGCTGGAGCAGAGAGCGTGCCATGAACTTTATGAGTGAAAATACAGCGCTTTCGTTGCATAACGTTAAAACAGAAACCGATCGTTATATAACATGGCCTGCACAGGCGCTTTCGTACAAAATAGGTGAGCTTACTATTAAGCGTTTACGCATTGAAGCAGAGCAAGCGCTAGGAAAAAGCTTTGATATTCGTGAATTTCATCATCAAATATTACGCCATGGTTCAGTGCCTTTATCGGTACTTGAAACACAAGTGCGTTTATATATAAAAGCAGAGTTAGCTAAACAACAGAATTAGATATTAAGGCAGTTAAAGCCTTGAACAAATAAAAGTGTTATGTCATTTTGGTGGTATAGCACTTTTTTATTTTAAAAACAGTCATCAAGGGGCCTTGGGTGAGTAATTTTATAATGTTTAGTATTGATGTATTTGCAAGTATGTTTATTGTTGTTTTAGGGTTGTTGGTTTTAATCGTTGTCGTTTTTTATATTCGAGATGTAACACAAACTAAGCATGCTATTAGACGTAATTACCCTGTTATTGGTCGCTTTCGATATTTTTTTGAACGCCAAGGTGAGTTTTTTAGACAGTACTTTTTTGCTCAAGATAGAGAAGAAATGCCATTTAACCGCGCTGAGCGTAGTTGGGTTTATCGTGCAGCAAAAGATGTTGACCGTACGGCTGCATTTGGCTCTACACAAAGCTTAGAAGTAACAGGTACGGTTATGTTTATGAACTGTGCGTTTCCTACTTTAGACGAAGAAGCGCTCGACCCGAGTAATGTTACTTTGGGTCCATACTGTAAAACACCTTACACAACCAACTCGTTATTCAATGTATCTGGTATGAGTTTTGGTGCGCTTTCAAAGCCAGCTGTACGAGCCTTATCAAAAGGGGCAAAACTAGCGGGTTGTTGGATGAACACCGGTGAAGGAGGATTAAGTCCTTATCACTTAGAAGGTGGTGCCGATTTAGTGTTTCAGATTGGTACAGCTAAATATGGTGCACGAGACGAGCATGGAAATTTAAGTACCGAAAAACTAAAAGAAATAGCGGCTCACGAACAAGTAAAAATGTTTGAACTTAAAATGAGCCAAGGTGCAAAACCAGGTAAAGGCGGTATGTTACCAGGGCGCAAAGTTAACGCCGAAATAGCTAAAATTAGGGGTATTCCAGAGGGACAAGACTCTATTAGTCCCAATGGTCATCCTGAAATTAAAAACCCAGCCGATATTCTCGATATGATTGCCACTGTACGTAACGCGACAGGTAAGCCTACAGGCTTTAAAGCGGTAATTGGTGCTTACGGATGGTTAGAAACGTTGTTCGCTGAAATAAATCACCGTGGTATAGAGTCTGCACCTGACTTTATTACTATAGATAGTGCTGATGGTGGTACGGGCGCTGCACCACAACCGCTTATGGATTCAGTGGGTTTACCACTTCGTGAAAGTTTACCGCTTGTAGTTAATATGCTTGAAAAACATGGGCTGCGAGATCGTATTAAAATAATCGCCTCTGGTAAATTAATTGTTCCTTCAAAGGTGGCTTGGGCGTTAGCGTTGGGTGCTGATTTTGTTGTATCGGCTCGAGGGCATATGTTTGCACTGGGCTGTATTCAGGCAATGCAATGTAATAAAGATACCTGTCCGACCGGGATCACTACGCATAACGAGCGTTTGCAACGCGGCTTAAATGTAGCTGATAAAGCGCAACGAGTAGCTAACTATAATAAATACATTCATTACGGAGCTGGGCTAATAGCCCATTCTTGTGGTGTGACTAGTGCACGCGAATTAAAACGTGAACATGTACGTATAGTGCAAGAAAGTGGTTTATCAGAACCGCTCGATAAAATTTACGAAAACTACAAGTAAGTTTTTAACTAACTAAAAAAGGCGCTAATAGCGCCTTTTTTAGTGTTTTTTAGTTTAATTGGCTTATTAATAAACTAAAAAATGCTTCTTTGTTGTTGCACGTGTGGGCATTCAAAATAAGTTGCTCGCCTAGTGCTAATGTTTGTTTTTGCACTATAAGACGCGCCTTATCATCACCAATACTATCTATATCGGTTACATGTGCGAGCCCTATGGTGCGCCTAATTAACTCAGCACCACAGTAACCAATGGCGTCTTGTAATACGCCTTTTATAAAGTATTCACCGTAGCCTGTAACCTTTAGCGCATTATCAGTAGTGTGCTCATTTATAAGCGTAAGCCAATGCTGTTCAAATAAGGTATAGCATTCAACAAGGGTGCTTAATAAGTGGGTTTGATAATTACGACGAGCCACAAAATCTTCAATATGCCCGTATTGCGCGCAGTAATTTAAAAGTAAATTACCAATAAAAGAGCCAATATCGAACCCAGCAGGACCAAAAAAGCCAAACTCAGGGTCGATCATCTTCGTATTATTACAATCAACAAAAATACTGCCGCTATGCATATCACCATGAAGTAATGTTTGCGGGTTAGATAAAAAATTAGCTTTTAGTTTTGCTATTTCTAACTTTAATGCGCTGTTTTTTTGTATTGCATCAACTTCGCTTTGTAGTTGCTCTGGGTAGTTATTGCGTTCGTGCTCAATGTACGGATCGCTAAAAAATAAGTCCTCAGTGATTTGGCAAAGTTCAGGATTAATAAATTGACTAACGAGTGCTTTTTTAATTTGCGCGGTTAAATAAAAATCTGAATTATAAAAACCAGTATGGCTTAAGTAGGTAGCTACATGCTGCGCCAATTTAGGAAATTGCTCCGCATTATTTTGTGCAGTGCGCAGTATTTGTAAATTACCTAAATCTTCTAAAATAGTCAGTGCTTGCATTTCACTATAATGTAAAACCCTAGCAGTATAAGTTGGGCAAATAGCACCATGATTAAGCAAAACTTGTGCTTCTATACGAGCTCTATCAAGCGTTAATGGCCACGACTCACCCACGCAACGCGCGTAAGGCAGAGCTTGCTTTAAAATAACGCTATTATTTTGCTCATCAGTAACTCTAAATACTAAATTAAGATTGCCATCACCAAACTCATATGCCGATAAGGTTTGTCCTTGAGCAAAAAAATTACATTGTTTAGATTCAATTAATGTCGATACGTAATCGATAGCGCGCTGTGCGTTAAAAGCAACATAGTTAGTCATGGTTTAAATCTCAAAAATCAGCTTTTAAGCATTCTATACTTTTAAATGTTTAGATGTCTACAAGTCCAACTTGAGAGTTATTCAAAGTGGTGTAAAATAACGTTACGCATTTTTAATACCTTAAGCATTATGCAAAATTTAATCGCAAGCAGTTTAAAATATGAAAACGGGTCGCTTAGTGTGCTCGACCAATATTTACTACCTCACCAGCAGGTATGGCATCAGTGCCATGATGTAGAAACCATGAAAGAGCTGATCATTAGTTTAAAAGTGCGTGGAGCTCCACTTATTGGTTTAAGCGCGAGCTTGCTAGTGGCGTATTTAGCTGAGCATGGGGTAGTTAAAAGTGAACTTGAAAAAGCAATCAACGAACTAGAAGCCACACGCCCAACGGCGGTTAATTTAATGCATTGTATGGCGGCATTGCGTAAAGCTTTAACGCAAAGCGATTATGTTGCCGGTATTGTTACCACAGCCGAGCGGTTGTTTATAGAAGATATAGCGCTGTGTGAGCGAATGGCAAACCGTGGCGCCGAGCTTATAAATAGTGGCGACAACATATTAACCCATTGTAATACAGGGGCACTTGCAACCGCTGGTATTGGTACTGCACTAGGTGTTATTTACAAAGCGCAGCAAAAATATGGCAACGTACATGTGTGGGTTGATGAAACACGACCATTATTACAAGGCGGTCGCTTAACAGCCTTTGAGCTTGAGCGCTGGAAAATACCTTATACATTAATTTGCGATAATATGGCGGCAAGTTTAATGGCTGCAGGTAAGGTGGATAAAATAGTGGTAGGGGCTGATCGTATTGCTGCCAATGGTGATTTTGCTAATAAAGTGGGCACCTATAATTTAGCCGTACTTGCGTATTTCCATAACATTCCATTTTATGTAGTTGCGCCTATTACCACGCTTGATACCAATACCGTGTGTGGTGATGATATAGAAATAGAGCAACGTAATCCTCAAGAAGTGCGCGGAGTTAGCGGTAGCTTTGGCGAGGCTTTATGGGCGCCCACTAATGCTAATATATATAACCCAGCATTTGATATAACGCCGGCAAAGCTGGTCACAGGGTGGGTGTTAGACACCGGTGTTTATAACCAAAGTCAGGTAGAAAATGGCGAACTTATAAAGCTTAAGTAATTTCGTAATATCCTTGGTTCACATTATGTTTATTAGTGTGGACCAAGGTTTTGAATGACTAACTTACGATAATAGCGGAAATTGCTCTGCAATAGACGAGTCAGTACTTTTTGCTACCCAGCCCTCTGTATTGTTAAATAAGCGAATGGCAGTAAACTCAGGGTCGCTTCCCATATCAAACCAATGCGGGGTAAGTTCAGGCACTGAAATTAAATCGCCTTGTTGGCAAAGTACCTGATAAACCTTATTGTCTAAATGTAGGCAAAATAGCCCTTGGCCTTTTACAAAAAAACGCACTTCGTCTTCACTATGAGTATGTTCAAATAAAAACTTTTTGCGCAGCTCTGATGCGCCAAGATTACCTTTAGCTAGAGATATAACGTCTACTGTTTGATAGCCATTTTCGATTTTTAATCGATCTATATCGTTTTTGTACGCACTAATAATTTGCTCATGGGTGGTGTGCTCATTAATATCTGCATTTGCTTGCCACTGTTCAAAGCGTACGTTTACTTTAGCTAGTTGATTTACAATATCATCAGCGTTTGATGTGCTTACAAGTGCTTTGTTTGCATTGTTGTCGGCATACACCGTTAATTGGCTCATACTAATTGCTCCAATTTAAATTGGCTAAAGTCATTAATATAAGGGTGTGCTTTAGTGCTTGCTTGCCCATCACGAATTAAATGTAGTGTTTTTAAGCCCGCAGCTTGTGCGGCATCAAGCTCGCCGGCTACATCACTTAAAAAGAGTATTTCTGCTGCTTTAAACGGTAACAGCTCAACAATAGTGTTATAGGCTATTTGCTCTTGTTTTGCGCCAACTTTGGTGTCAAAAAAGTCAGTAAACAAGCTGCGAATGTCGCCATAATCACTGTATTTAAAAAGTAGCTGCTGCGCTTTTACCGACCCTGATGAGTACACATATAAAGTAATATCGTTGTTGTGTTGAGCTTGTAAAAAATCAAATGCATCTGGGTATAAATGCCCCTTAAAATCACCGTGTTCATATCCTGTTTGCCAAATTAAGCCTTGTAACTGCTTAAGTGGAGTGATTTTTTTATCTTCATCAATCCAGGTAAGTAAAGTGCTAATGACTTCTTCTATATCGGCGTTTGGCTTTTCGATAAGCGCTTTTACGGCATTAATTTGCTCGGCTACATCTGGCTTATTAGCATTGGCACGTACAAAGGTCGGTAATTGTTTTGCCGCGTAAGGAAACAACACCTCTTTAACAAACGAGATGCGGGTTATTGTGCCTTCGATGTCGGTTAAAATGGCTTTAATCATTTAGTTACTCCCGCTTGAATACCTATTATTTTTAGGCGCTCTAGTTCGCAGCTAAATAAAAACTCTAAGGCTTCTAGGTGGCGACGAACTTCATCAATATTGCGCCCTACAGCATATAAACCATGGCCACGTATCAGTACGCCATGCTCTATCGGCGTATGTAAATGATGGTCACTGACCAGCAGGCTTAATCGGTCAATATCTTGATCGTTATCGAAAATAGGAATGCTCAGCGTTTCTAAATGGGAAGTAAAGCCGCTCAGTGCTTTTTGCATTTCATAGCCTGTTAAATCAAGCTGATGCCTTTGGGTAATTTGCGACAGTACGGTGGCGGCTACAGAGTGAGTATGCAAAACACACTGCGCATCAGGTATAAGCTGATACAAACTTAGGTGTAATTGTGTTTCTGCCGATGGCTTTACAGCCCCAGCTAGGCGCTCGCCTTGGTGATCTAATTGCAAAAAATGCTCTTGCGTAAGTGAACCTTTATCGTGCCCACTTGCCGTAACAACAAAGCCAGTGCTAGTACGAGCTGAAAAATTTCCGCCTGTTGCGGGTACCCAGCCTTTTTGGCTAACCCATTTTCCGGCTTCAATAAGTTGTGAAATAGCGGTATTGTTTTGCATACATTCCTCACTAATGAGCGTAAAGTTAATTGTTTTTAGACGGCTATACTTCTGTTTTAAGCAATGATAGCATCGCTTTAAGCGCAAAACCATCATTAAGGGCATCACGTGTTTGAAAGTAAATTACCAAATTTAGGCGTTAGTATATTTAGCCAAATGAGCGGGTTGGCTAGTGAGTTTTCGGCAATTAATCTCTCTCAAGGCTTTCCTGAGTTTGATGCTCCTGATCTTTTAAAAACGCAGTTAAATTATTATGTGCAGCAGGGCGTTAATCAATATTCACCTTCAAGTGGTGTACCACGATTACAGCAACAAATTGCTGATTTAGCAAAGCGCAAATATGCAGCTGATATAAACGCAGCTGATCAAGTTACTGTTACCTCGGGTGCAACAGAGGCATTGTTTGTAGCCATTCAAGCAATTGTGCGCCCTAATGATGAAGTGATTGTATTTGACCCTGCATATGACTCTTACCAACCCGCAATTGAACTTGCTGGTGGAAAGTCGGTACACATTGCTTTAAGTGCGCCTAACTACACCATTGATTGGCAAGTAGTGAGCCAAGTAATTACTAAAAATACCCGTGCAATTATTATTAATACACCCCATAACCCAAGCGGTAAAATATTACAGCCACACGATATAAAAGAGCTTAAAAAGTTAGTTGGTACTCACAATTTATATGTAATAAGCGATGAGGTATATGAGCACATTACGTTTGATCAGCAACCGCATTTAAGCGTATTACGCGATGATGAATTACTTGCCAAAAGCTTTGTTGTATCGAGTTTTGGTAAAACGTTTCACAGCACGGGCTGGAAAATGGGTTACTGTATTGCACCTGCCGATTTAGCTGTCGAATTTAGAAAAATTCATCAGTATGTTACGTTTTCAAGTTTTACCCCTGCACAGCATGCGCTTGCCGATATGCTCGAGCAGCAAGGTGAGCATATAGATGAGCTAAGTGGGTTTTATCAGCAAAAACGCGACTTATTAGCGAGTTATTTAAGTAACAGCCGTTTTAAAATTTTACCTAGCCAGGGCACTTACTTTTTATTGTTAGATTACAGCGATGTATCGGATTTAAACGATGTTGATTTTTGCCATTGGTTAGTTGAGCAAGCAGGTGTGGCGGCTATTCCGTTAAGTGTGTTTTATCAAAAACCACCAACCGATAAAGTAATTCGTTTGTGCTTTGCTAAAAACGACAACACTCTCATAGAGGCTGCGCAAATATTATGTCAACTTTAACCATTACAGCATTGCAAAGCTCGCTTTATTGGCTTGATAAAGACGCTAATTTAGCCATGTTCAATAAGCAACTTGAAGCAATTACGCATCAGCCCGATCTTATTTTATTGCCCGAAACATTCTCGACTGGCTTTGCTATTAATTTAGATTGTGCAGAGCCTGAAAACGGTAAAGTACTTATTTGGTTAAAGGCGCAGGCTCATAAACATAATGCGGTTATTGCCGGTTCGGTACTTGTTGCACAAGGTGATAAAAAAGCGAATCGGTTTTATTGGGTAAAGCCCGATGGTGAAGTGAGTTATTACGATAAACGCCATTTATTTCGCTTAGGCAGTGAGGGCGACTACGTTGTAGCAGGGCAAGAGCGTAAAGTTTTTGAAATCAACGGTTTTAAACTATTACCACAGGTGTGTTACGACCTGCGCTTTCCGGTATTTCAACGTAATAATAACGACTACGATGTAATGATAAACGTAGCAAATTGGCCTGCTGTGCGCCGCCATATTTGGGATACGTTACTTATGGCGCGTGCAATGGAAAACCTATGCTACGTAGTAGGCGTTAATCGTGTGGGGGAAGACGGTAATGGTGCCTCGCACAATGGCGGTACCGCAGTATACGACTTCAAAGGCGATGGATTAACTAAAGCGCAAGATGACGCTGAGCAACTAGTTACTATAACACTTGAAAAAGCACCACTGGATGAGTTTAAAGCAGCGTTTCCTGCCTATTTAGATGCAGACCCTTTTACATTAATATAGACACGTTAATTTAGCGTAGAGCCAATAAAGTGTTAAAATAGTCGCTGATATTTTTGTTGGCGGCTAATATACATTATGAACACTTTAATCACTCCTGTAATTTTAGCTGGTGGCATAGGCTCTCGCTTGTGGCCGCTTTCTCGCCAAGCAATGCCTAAACAATTTTTACCACTACTAAATGAAAACACGTCATTACTGCAAAGTACATTGGCGCGTGTTTCTAATGAGTTGTTTGATAATGCTATTTTAGTGTGTAATGAGCGGCACCGATTTATTGCCGCCGAGCAAGCTGCAAGCTCAACTCCTAGTGCATTATTACTCGAACCCAAAGGTAAAAACACCGCGCCTGCCATCGCATTAGCCGCCCACTATGCACTGCAAAATGGGATTACCGGTCCGCTATTAGTGATGCCCGCCGATCATCATATTGAAAACTTTGATGTACTAACAGCTAAGCTCCCTGAAGCTGTAAAACTTGCTGAGCAAGGTAAGCTAGTTACATTTTCTATTACTCCTACAGAGCCGCATACTGGTTATGGCTATATAAAACAAGGCGCGGCTATTGCCGGTACGGGTTGTTACGATGTTGCTCAATTTAAAGAAAAGCCTGACTTAGATACAGCGAACCGTTATTTAGCTCAAGGTGGTTATAGCTGGAATAGCGGCATGTTTTTATTTACCCCAGCGACCTATTTAAAAGAGCTAGAACGGTTTGCGCCAAAAATAGCAACGAGTGTCGCTGCAGCGGCACAATTTACCAAAGATTTAGGGTTTACCCGCCCAAGCAATAGTGCGCTTGATCACTGCCCAAGCGATTCAATTGATCACGCCATTTTAGAGCGCAGTAATAACGTAGTTGTTATACCTGTTGATTTAAAATGGAGTGATGTAGGTAGTTTTTCATCCCTTGATGCGCTTACAAAAAAAGATGAAAACGGTAATAGTTTAAATGCTAATTATATGGCTCAAAAAAGCACTAATAACTTAGTTATTAACGAAGCTGAACATACTATTGCCACGCTTGGAGTAAGCAATTTAGCAATTATTCATACTCATGATGCCACGTTAATTGCAAACCAAAATGAGCTAGATTCTTTGCCTTTGTTGCTTAAGCAAATTGCTACAACACAAGCCGATAAGCTTAACCATCATCAAGTGGTTTTTCGCCCATGGGGAAATTACCGTACTTTGGTTGAAGGCACTGGCTTTAAAGTTAAAAAAATTACTGTTAACAGCGGTGCTAAGCTTTCGACGCAGCGCCATCAGTATCGCGCTGAACATTGGGTTGTGGTTTCGGGTATTGCAGATGTGTGTATTAATGAGCAAGCGTATACGCTAACGCATGACCAATCGTGTTATATCGCGGCTAAGCAAATTCATAGTTTGGCTAATAATCAAAAAGAGCCGTTAATTGTCATTGAAGTGCAAACCGGCACTGTACTTAATGAAAGCGATATAGAGCGATTTGATGATAAATATGGAAGGGGTTAAAAAATCAAAGCCATGCCAAAAAGGACGTTTCAACATCAATGAGTAAAGTAATTTATAAAATAACGCCGGATGTTAATCATTACAGAGTCATATTTCCTGATAGCGAAGCTTTATGTGAACCTGACCTATGGAAACCTGATACTTCTACAAAAGAGTCTACACTGATAAATTTTAGTGCCCATTATAATAATGAAAAAGAGACACCCCTAGGTGATTTCACTGCAATTAATTTACAAGGTCTTGCTATAAGGGGCCATGTAGCAAATGAATTGGCTGAACTTTTCGAAGATTCGGGAGAGTTACTTCCTTTCTATGTAGGTGATGATAATTGGTACTTTTATAATGTCACTCGAAAAATAGAGGGTATATTAAATGTTGAGATGAGTACTTTTATGCTGCCAAGTTTAAATATCGGATTACAAAAAGCGGTGTTCAAAAAAGAAAAACTACCAAAGCATAGCTGCATATTTAAAATGCCAGAAGACCGATTTGAAGGCACTTACGTTTTTGACTCTCGTGTAAATGATAGAGACGTTTCTTTAAACCTATTTTGTGCCTTGCAAGCACATGACTTTACTGGGCTTAGCTTCGAAGAAGTTGCGAGGTTTGAATAGTTAAAAGCAAAGCATTGAAAATATGTGATTTTTTAATGCTACCCTAACTGTCCGCGCACATACTTTAAATACTTCTCTAAGCTGCGTTGCCACAGATCTAAGGCTTCATCAAGCATATCGTTATGTGGCTTTTTATCAAGTAAACGGCGCTCTATTTTTTTAAGCTCAATACCATAGCGGTTAAAACCCAGTTGCAGAGCCGTACTTGCTTGGCGATGTAAAAGTTTAATGCATTGCTCTGGATGTTGATCTATTAATTTTTGACAGCGAATAAGTTTATTGCGCGCCGAAAGCACAAACTCATTATAAATTGACGACACTTCGTCTTCACTAAACGAGCTGGTGAGTGTTTCGGCTGCGGTTTTATCGTATAACGTATCTATTAGCTCAACAGCAATGCTAGCGGTTTGATTTGATTGAGAGTCGCTAAGTGCTTGGCGAAGCTTTTCATGCTTAATAGGCTTGCCTACAATATCTTTTATTCCTAATTCTAAATATTCTTTCACCTCGTCAGGGCTAAGGCTTGCAGTAAAAGCGAGTACAGGGGTGCGTTGGTTTTTATGATCAATGCGTTTTAAGCGCTTAAGTACTTCTTGCCCTGTTAAATCAGGTAGATTCATATCAAGCAAAACAACATCAAAGTGGTGGGCTTGCATGAGTTCTATGGCGCTTTTGCCATCTTTTGCGAGCTTAATTTTGTGTTCATCGTCTGCCATAAATTCAATAGCAATTTTTTGATTTAAATCTAAATCTTCAACCAACAATACATCAAGACCCGTTAAATAATCTTTAGTTTGATGACGCTGCTCTACAAGGCTCAATTCACCTAAAGTAAAAGTAATGGTAAAGCTAAATACACTGCCAATACTTAGCTGGCTTGCTATTTCGAGCCGGCTACTTAGTTTTTCGAGTAAACGACTGGTAATAGCTAAACCAAGACCTGTTCCGCCTTTTTCTTTACCTGCACTGCTTTGTACATAAGGTTCTGTTAAGTAGGCTATCTCGTCGTTTTCTATACCTGGACCTGAGTCTTTTACACTAATTTTTATGGTGTGCTCAAGTTGTTCTTCAGCCATTAAATCAACTTGAATTTTTACACTTCCGTGATCAGTAAACTTAATTGCATTACCGACTAAGTTAATAATAATTTGCCTAAGCTTTTGTTGGTCACAGTAATAACAGGCTTGGTCGGGAATATTACATACAAGTTCAAACTTGAGTTGTTTTTGCTCCGCTAGCGGGCTGAGTAACAGGCATAAATTGTTAAGCCATGTTTTAAACTCTATATCCTCTTCGTAGAGCGCTTCATCACTTTGATCTAGGCTTGCGTAATCAAGTACTTTATCTACTAGTAAATTGAGCGATTCGGCGGAGTTTATAATTGCTTCGCAATAAGCTTTATTACGCGTATCACTAGTTTGATTCATAACAAGTTGGGCACTGCCTAAAATACCGTTAAGTGGAGTGCGAATTTCGTGGCTTATAGTTGATAAAAATAACCCGCGTATTTCTAAATCTTTTTGTGCTTTGTCGGCTAATTTATTAAGGTGCTGCTCTCTTCGCTCATTACATAACAGCGCCATGCCCGCAGCATAAAACATAGGGGCAATTACACCATTTAAAAATAATAATGAGCTAAACCAGCCGTTTACTAAAAGGTTTTTTTGTTCAATATTATTCATAAATAACGAGCGACCAATAAAGCTAAAAGTAACAAGCGTTAAAATTGTTATGTATACAATACTGCCGTTAGGGTAGGGTTTTCGGGCATACTTAATGAATATAAACAGTAAAAAGCTAGCTTCTGCAATGTGTTGTATATCAGAGGCAATGACTCTTTCACGCAAAGAAGGGTCGAAAAACGTATAATAACCAAGCATTACAGCAGTAAATGCAGTAATTGAGCAAAGTAATTTAAAACCAATCCCGTGGTAGTTCAAAAACTGGCTCAGCGAAAGGCAATGCACAATTGATGCGGCAAACATCATGCAGCTGGCAATATTAATAATAACTAAATTGTGAGTATCACCAACGAGGGTAAAGCCAATAACAGAACCCAGCAGTAAAACAGGATAGAAAATATAAAGTAAGGTACCTGGAATCTGTTTGTTTGTGCGCCATGTTAAAAAGTTAAGTAAGGTCATTACAACCATGATGGCTATGCTGGCAAAATAAAGAGTGAAAGAGTCTAGCATGGGAATTCCAGCAAAGTAGCGTTTAAACTAAGGTTATCAAAAGTATACACTGATACCAATCCGCAATAATACTAATCAATTTAAGGGATTAAACCAGACGCTAATTGCGTTAAAAATGTCTGACTGAGATCAACTAAATAACGAAATTTTTGCTTTGTTATCGACAAATACTCTTGTTCTAAAATAGATCATTTAATTAAGTGAATTGGTATTAAATAAGCACATAACACATACAAAAACAGACACCTGAGTGTCTGTTTTAATGCTTAGCCGAAATTTATATTTAGCGAATTTCGTCTGGTATATTTTGCTGTGCCCAAGACAGTAACTCAATACGGTTACGGCATTTAGTTTTTCTAAATGCGCTGTATAAGTGTGTTTTTACAGTGTGCGGGCTAATGCTTAGCTCTTCAGCGATTTCTTTATTTTTAGAACCATTACTCATTAACGAGATAATTGCTTTTTCTCGTTTAGTTAATTTAACAGGTTCTATATCACCTTCGGTAAGCTTATGTAGCGCGTCTTTATTAAACTGCAACATGCGGTTTAATGCGTTACACATAATGTCGCGGCGATACCAAAGCTGATCTTCCATTAACAAGCGAATACCTTTCATTAATACATCCGCATTGTCGGTTGTATAAAATACGCCACGAATACCGCTTAATAGTGCGCGATTAGCTAGTTCTGGGTTTTCGTCTAAATTAAATAATATGATATCGCATTTTATACGTAGGTTTACTAATTGTTCTTTTAGTTTTCCCCATGCATCCTTGCTTGATGTTTCGATAAACAAAAGTCTAGTCCCTTCAGGTATATCTAAAATATTAGTACCTGTGGTTACGTTAAGACCTTGTGTTTTTAACAAAGGTTCTAAAACGTTAATGCCAATTGTGTTAATTGGCTCCTGATCTAATAGCAAAAAGGCAGAACTGCTCATGTTTTTTATACTCTTTTATAAAGCTGACTGATTAAGTTTATCACGACTTCCAGACCTTTTGTATTAGAAAGTCATGGATATACCTAAAAACAAGTACGATTTTACGATTATTTAAACACAAAATGTTGCAAATAAGTAATTGTTTTTTACTTTATGGTGATGAATTTTCTTAACATTTGTAATCTAATGTGAGGTAAAAAGTGCTTCATCAAATAATTTTAAATAGTTTCTTTTTTAGTGTCTTGGTATGGAGGCCAGCCCATCTCTTTACCAGCAAGCATGTGTAAATGTATGTGATATACAGTTTGCCCACCGTGCTCATTACAGTTCATCACAACACGATAACCATCATCAGCGAAGTTATTTTGTTTGGCTATTTTTGCAGCAGCAACGTATAAATTACCAACTAAATGAGCGTTACCTTCATTTATATCATTTATAGTGGCAATTGCTTTTTTTGGGATAATTAACACGTGAAATGGAGCCTGAGGGTTTATATCTCTAAACGCAAGTGTGTCATCGTCTTCGTAAACAATACTTGCTGGAATTTCACGATTAATTATTTTTGTGAAAATAGTTTCTTGGCTCATAGTGTGTTCCTAATTAAGTGTTATGAATTTTAAGCTCACTAATGACAAACTTTCAAAGCGGTGTCAAACTGAAATCAAATAAAGGAGTCAATATGCGTAAATCAATGTTTTTAGGCAGTGCAGTTGCACTGTTGTTTAGTGTATCGAGTATGGCAGAGAATATTCACTTTCCTGAAGAGTTTGTGCCATTACAAGTGGGTGAGCGTATTATTGAAAGCTCATTATTTAGCCGTGTTGATGATGTAGAACTCGCACCAGGTACTTATCAGTTAAGATTAAAATATACCGATTTATATGAAGACGATTACGATACGCATGAAGTTGTTGAGTCTGAACCTTTTTGGGTAGAGGTAACAGTTGAAGCAGGAAAAGATTATGCGTTAGTGTTTAATCGTGCCAATAACGCAATTTCTGCTAAGGTCTTTGCAGAAGCACCTGAAGTAGGCTTAAAGGCAAAAAATAGCTCATTAGCTGTGCCATTAGATATTATTTCTAATAAAGAGCTGGCAAGAGAAATGCCGGTTAAGCAAATGGTAAATAAACCAGTAGTATCACAAAGAGTGGAGCAATCAGTTTCTACTGCGCTAAACAACGACAAAGGCATACCAAGCGCTGCCGACATGCTTGATTTTTGGTGGCAACAAGCAACACCAGAACAACAAAAAGCATTTTTGAATAAAGTAAAAAAATAGTTTATTTGCATTAAAAAAGGGTCGAATTATCGACCCTTTTTGCATTTAAAATATTAAGTTATTTATCAAACAATGCATCTATAGTGCCTTGCGCTAGTGGGTGATACCCAGGACGCGCTTTTAAGTACACACTTTGTGCCCACTCTTTTTTACCGTTAGTGATAAGTGATTTATATAACGGAACAATCAATTTACGACGACCAATACCTGATAAATGTTTATCAAGCGCAGGGTAAATTGGTTGATAACCATTGCCTACTGCCAGCATAAACCAAGCAAATGCACGCTCTGCATTGGTTGACTGCGTTAAGTTAAACTCTGAGTCGAGTTCTACCATGTGCTCTTGGCTTAAATCGCGTGGTAAATTATTTAAAAAGTGTAACCACTCATGCACAGACCAATCGGTAGTAGGAAGTTGTGCCGCTGTTGTGTCGCCTTTTAACCATGCTGCAGTTTCAGTATCTACTTTATCAAATGCATCAGACGTTGGATTTGGTGCATCACTCGGTAAGCCTGGCTCAAAAATCCACTCATTTACTTTATCCATGCTTACAACGCCAGGATACTTTTCAATTAAGTTAGCTTTTAGGTAAACAACAAACTCTGCTGTAGTAAGCGATTTAAACGAAAACTCTTTAAAGTACGCTTTTACAAATGGGTCAAATTTATCGCGACCGTATTTGTTTTCTAGGTAAATTAAAAATAACTGACCTTTAGTATAAGGCACTGAACTAAAAGCATCGTCTGGGTCGCGACCATTAAGTTTTAAGTTAAGGCGGGTATCTGGTGCATCGATTGTTTTAATTTGTGCACGTAAAGACGCTGAATCAAGTGCTTGTTCCATAACTGCACGGTCACGACCAAATACTTCTTCCATAATGCGGTTTTCAACGTATGAGGTAAAACCTTCGTTTAACCATAAATCTTCCCACGTTGCGTTAGTTACTAAGTTACCAGACCAAGAATGCGCAAGTTCATGGGCAATAAGGTTAACTAAGCTTTTATCGCCTGCAACAACGGTTGGGGTAATAAATGATAAGCGTGGATTTTCCATTCCGCCAAACGGAAAACTAGGTGGTAACATAAGTAAATCATAACGTCCCCAAGCATATTCGCCGTACATAGCATTTGTTTTGTCGATCATGGCTTGTGTGTCGTCAAATTCAGCAACTGAGGCTTCTAAAATTGTAGGCTCAGCAAAAATACCTGTTTGATGAGACATCGCTTTAAATTCTAAGTTACCAGCGCCAATTGCAATTAGGTAAGGTGAAATAGCTTGTGGCATATCAAAGAGGTAGTCGCCATCTTTGTAAAGTGCGTCTTTGTTATCGGCGCTCATTACAGCACGCACGTCTTTTGGTGTATGTATACGTGCAGAGTAAGTTACACGCATTGCTGGTGTATCTTGTACTGGTATCCAACTACGAGCATGAATTGCTTGCGATTGACTGTACATAAATGGGTGCGTTTTGCTTGCTGTTTGCTCAGGTGTTAACCACTGCAAACCAGATGCTTCTGGGCGGCTGTTATAGTAAATTCGTACTATTTTAGCTTGGCTTTTAAAAGTAATCGTTAGTTTAGAACCTTTAACATCGTCGCGGTCAGCTAAGCTAAATTTTGCTTTGTGCCAATCGCCACTTTGATCTTCATACATTACTTTATCAATGTCTAAATCGCGGGTATCAAGTACGAGAGTTCTGCTTTTGCTGTTGTTCCACTGAAGAGTGTGCTCAACAAAACCTTCTAACTGCTTGTCGGCAAAATCGACATCTAAATCAAGGTTTAAGTGAGTAGTAATAACATCATCAAGGTTAGCATACGAATTTTGGTCAATAGCATTTGCCATTGCTTGCGAGCACATACCTGCCATAGCGAGGCTTAAAAAAAGAGGTTTGATTTTCATAATTACCCTGAACACAAATAAAAAGAACACGTTTTATATCACGATTGGTTGAGTGGGTTGAGTGATTTTTACAATCTGATGCGCAATTTGCGACGATGAGGTAAACTATTGCGATTAGTTACCGGTATATTTAGAGAGCTTTGTGGCGCACGCATTACAACCCTTACATACATTTGCATTGAATAACCAATGCCAAAATTTTGTTGAAATTACTCATCTAGAGCAACTTAAAACGCAAAGCTTTGAGTCTCCTTTTTGTTTGTTAGGAGAGGGAAGTAATACTATTTTTTTAAATAACTATGCTGGCACTGTTATTAAAATGGCGACCAAAGGCATTAAAGTCAATGAACGCGAAAGCGATTACTTAATTGGCATTGCTGCAGGCGAAAACTGGCATCAACTAGTCAGTTATTTACTTGATGAAAATATTCCAGGGCTTGAAAACTTGGCACTTATCCCAGGTACAGTGGGCGCAGCACCAGTACAAAATATTGGTGCATATGGTGTAGAGCTTGCCAAATTTGTAGAGTCAATTGAGTATTTTGATATAGCAAGTAAAGCCATTGTGAGCCTTAATAATACACAGTGTGAATTTGCTTATCGCGACTCTATTTTTAAGCATGCTCTTAAAAACAAAGCCGTTATTACTCAGGTGCATTTAGCGTTACCTAAAAAATGGCAGCCAATTCTTAGTTATGGACCCCTACAACAAATTACAGCAATTACACCGCAGGCTGTATTTGAGCAAGTAATACATACGCGCAATAGTAAATTACCCAATCCTTATACATTACCCAATGCAGGCAGTTTTTTTAAAAATCCTATTATTACTAATGAACGCCTGAGTAAACTATTAAAAATTTTTCCGGAGCTACCGCATTACGAATACGGAAAAAATCATCACAAAGTAGCGGCGGGCTGGTTAATAGATAAGGCAGGTTTAAAGGGTTATAGAGTTGCTGGTATTGAAGTACATCAAGAACAAGCTTTAGTGCTCGTAAACCATGGTGAAAGTGAAGGTGATGATTTAATCGCTATGATCAAGCATATTCAGCAAACTGTATTTTCACGTTACAGCATTATGCTTGAGCATGAAGTACGTTTATTTGATCAAACCAGCGAATATCATATTAATACGGAGTCGGTACAGTGAAAGCACCTAATGGAAATAAGCTCGCCATTTTAAATGCCTTAAATGAAGGTGGCTTTGTATCTGGTCAAGCGCTAGGTGATGAGCTAGGGATTAGCCGTGCAGCAGTTAGTAAACATATTAAAACCTTGCAAGAGATGGGTTTAGATATTTTTAAAGTAACTGGTAAAGGTTACAGCTTAAATAATCATGTTGGTCTTTTAAACCAAGTGCAAATACAAAAAAACTATAAAGCGCTGGGTGCAAGCACTGCCAATGTAGAAGTTCATCCTATTATTGATTCGACCAATAGTGAGCTAATGCGCCGCATACAAGCAAAAGAGACGCTTGAGTCGGGCACGGTTATAGTTGCCGAAATGCAGCAAGCAGGGCGTGGACGTCGCGGGCGTGTTTGGCAATCTCCATTTGGTGCAAACCTTTATTACAGTTACTTTTGGCGTTTAGACGATGGTTTACAAGCAGCAATGGGCGTATCTATTGCTGTTGGCTTAGCTGTGTATGACGCTATAAAAGTGCTTTATAACATTGATATAGAACTAAAGTGGCCAAACGATATTTACTTAAATAAACAAAAGCTAGCTGGAGTATTAGTTGAGCTTGATGGGCAGCCGCAAGGACCATGTCAGTTGGTGATTGGGATAGGTATAAACTTACAAATGCCAGACAGTTTTAGCCAGCATATAGATCAAGCATGGACCGACTTAAGCCAACATACTCAACAACTCGATAAAAACCAGCTGGTGGCTTCACTTACTAATTGTCTAGAGCAACGTTTAGTAGAGTATCGCCAAACAGGTTTACAAACTATGTATGAACAATGGAATTCATTAAATGCATTTGCCGGTGAATGTGTTGAGTTAAATACAGGGCACCGCAGCTGGCGTGGAATATGTGAAGGTATTGACTCACAAGGTGGCATTCGCATTCGACAAGATGGCGAAGTGAAAAGTTATTATGGCGGCGAAGTTTCTCTTAGAAAGGCACAAATATGAGATTGCTGATTGATGTAGGAAATACATCGTTAAAAGCGGTGCTTTGGCAAAATAAACAAAGTAAAGCCGCTGATATAAATAATTTACCTTGGTCGCAAATAAAAGAAGTTGTATTTGCCTGCGTAGGTCGTAGTGAATTACTAAACGATATTCGAACGCAAGCTGCTATTAATAATATTAATTGCTTTGAAGCAAAAGTAACAAAAAAGCTTGGAGAATTGACCTGCGCTTACGAGCACGTTAATAATCTAGGAATCGATAGATGGCTTGCGCTTATTGCTGGCTTTACACTTTGCCCTAAAAAGGCATGTATTGTTGTTGATGCCGGAACAGCGACCACAATTGATGTTCTTAATAGCCAAGGGCAGCATTTAGGTGGTTGGATTTTACCTGGGCTTGATTTAATGACCTCATCACTCACACAAAATACTCAGCGTGTTTTTGACGATGATAAAACACCGTTTGCTAATGAATTGGGTAAAAACACACCTAATGGTTTAAAAAATGGTGCCTTGGTTGCAACTGTTGGAGCCGTTGAACAAGCAAAACAACACTTAGGCGTGCAAAAAAACACTCAACAGGTGCAAATAATTTTTGCTGGTGGCTATGGCTCATTATTACAACAGCAATTTGAAGGAAGTATTTTTGATTCATTGTTAGTAATGAAGGGCTTAAATTATTGGTACGAATTAACCGAAACAGTATAAAAAAGTGTAAAAAACATAAATTCGAGTGAATATTGAGCATTTAAACTAAAAATTTACACTTTTTTTAATTTTATTGTTGCATCCCAATAAGCCTTACTCTAATATCTCGCCCCGTACTAAAGCAGTGCCGACTTAGCTCAGCTGGTAGAGCAACTGACTTGTAATCAGTAGGTCAACCGTTCGACTCGGTTAGTCGGCACCACTTTCCTTTTACCGAAAGTGAATTAGTAGAGAATTATCGTGGAGGGGTTCCCGAGCGGCCAAAGGGATCAGACTGTAAATCTGACGGCTCAGCCTTCGCTGGTTCGAATCCAGCTCCCTCCACCACTTTATTCTTGACGGTTAGAGGTATTTTAAGAACAGATTCCTATGCGGGCATCGTATAATGGCTATTACCTCAGCCTTCCAAGCTGATGATGCGGGTTCGATTCCCGCTGCCCGCTCCAGTTCTTGTGTTGCTGATATAGCTCAGTTGGTAGAGCGCACCCTTGGTAAGGGTGAGGTCGGCAGTTCGACTCTGCCTATCAGCACCAGTCTTAAGAATCTCCTTGAACACTTCCTTTATCTGTCAGAAAAAAAACTATTTGAAATTTGAAAAAATTAACTTAATCTACCTATGGTGGATTATTTTCATATGTAATCTAGATACACAAAACTGATAGGTTCCGTCATGGCAAAAGAAAAGTTTGAACGCGTAAAACCGCACGTAAACGTTGGCACAATCGGCCACGTTGACCACGGTAAAACTACACTAACTGCAGCAATCACTAACGTACTTGCAAAAGTATACGGCGGTGTTGCTAAAGATTTCGC